>DYIS01000231.1:1608-4516 GCA_020723545.1 Ktedonobacter racemifer | reverse complement strand
GCCTGGAGCTGGTACGATTGGCCATCCCACGGCGGGTGTACACTCAAAGCCACCTGGATTACGTGGTCGAGACCGTCACGCGGGTCTACGAGAGGAGAGCCCAGATCCGTGGCATGACGATCACCTGGGAGCCACCGGCCCTGCGCCATTTCACCGCGCGGTTTGCCTGGGCATAGGCGATGGTCAAAGGTCTTCCGGAGGTCCCAGGTCTGGCTCGGCCAGGCCCATGGCTCGCTCGACGCTCTCCGGGTCTTCGCCGGCCTCCAGCCGGCCCACCATTTCATCGAATTCGGGGCCCAGATCCTCACCGACCTGTTTGCTCATCTTCCGGGCCCACCGGGCCACTGATCGGGGATCATTCTCGTCCAGGTCGCCAAGCTGGCTGGGGTCCGCCAGGGCTTCCAACTGGCTTTCCTCGGAGCGCACCACGGAAAAGCGCGAGATCAGTCGGTCCGCCCGTTCGCTGCCGCAGAGCGGGCAACGAGGGCTCGGCAGGGAGGAGAAGCCCCGGATCAGCAGGTTGAAACGTTTCTGGCAATTGAGGCAACGATACTCGTAGATCGGCATGAGCGAAGCCCTCTTTGGCTGGGCACGGTAAATCCAGGAATACTCCAGCATTCTCTATTCCCAGGGGCCTGCCCGCCAGGCAGGCGACCTGAGGTTCCTGCCAGGAGGCGGTTTTTCAAGAGGGGCACCGGCTGCCCCTGGTTCACCGGCACTGGCAGGCGGTCCCGGATATACCAGGTTCAACTTCTTTACAAAGGTTGCCAGCGAATCGCCCCCGCGAATGCGGAGGCGTCGCCACTCGTACCGATCAAGAGCGGAATGGGTGGCACCGTAGATGATGGTCACCGCCGCCTGATAGCCCTGTTCCCTGGCAACATCGATCACCGTCTGATTGTACTTGCCGGCCGGGTATGACAGAAAGCGCACCGGCCTTTTGAGCCGGGCCTCCAGCATTTCCCAGGAGCCTTTCAACTGCCACGTTATCTGCTCTCGGGAGCTTTTGGCCAGGTCCCGATGGTTGCGGGTGTGAGACTGGAAATCCATCCCCGTTTGAGCCATCCCCTGGATCTGCTCCCAGGAAAGATACCCGTCCTTCCCGACGAAATCGGTTATCACGAAGAAGACAGCTACCAGGCCATGCCTCTTGAGAACGGGCCAGGCGTGGTGATATATTGTGTCGTAGCCATCGTCGAAGGTCAGGATGACCGGCTTTGGCGGGAGCGGGCGGCCCCGCTCCAGGTAGTCAAGTAGGTCTTGCAGGGTCACCGAATGGAAACCGCTATCTGCCAGGTAGGCCATCTGCAACTCAAAGGCCTCCGGCGAGACGGACAGGTCCTTCCGGATGGCATCGGCCGAGCCAGCGGGCACGTGGCCCACACGGTGATACATCAGGATTGGCACCACCGCCGACAGATTAGCCGGCACCTCTTTCCTGGGGAGGAGGTCCCCTGGCCGTCGGTCCGGCCGATACACCGGCTCGGCGGTTGGCTCCACGGTCAGAATCGAATCGCCCATTTCCGGCTCGGGCTTGGCGGCAGTTGATTGCGGGGGCGAGGCCATTGGAGAGCCTGCCAACAGTAGCGCCAAGCCGGCGACCGCCAGGCTAGCCAGGCCTTGCGACAATCGGAAATGGTGCTTGGACAAAACGCTCCTTTCCAACCAGGCGGAAACGGGAATGATTGCGGAGTATAATAATACAACCGCTCGTGGTCGTCAAGGCATTTTTTGCGCTTAGACTAGCGAAGGAGGCAGAAAGTGCGAGCCATTGCATTTGGGGAAAGGCTTGAGGTCCTGGCCGACGTTCCCGTGCCCGAAAGGCCGGCGGGCGAGGCCCTGGTAAGGGTCTCGCTCGCGGGCATCTGCAATACCGACCTGGAGATCATCAAGGGTTACCTGGGGTTTCGAGGGGTGCTGGGACACGAATTCGTGGGGCTGGTGCAAGATGCTGATGACCAAGGGCTGATAGGCGCCAGGGTCGTGGGCGAGATCAATGCCTACTGCGGGCATTGCGAGTACTGCGCTGGCGGCGTATTCACCCACTGCCTTCGGCGTACGGTCCTGGGAATCCATGGCCGCCACGGTGCCATGGCGGAGTACCTGGTGCTGCCCGAACGCAACCTGCACCGGGTCCCCGCCTCAGTTCCCGATTCAGAGGCGGTTTTCACCGAGCCGCTGGCGGCAGCCCTGGAGATACTGGAGCAAACCCAGGTCAAGCCGTCCTATGAGATAGCGGTTATAGGGGATGGTAAACTGGGACTATTGGTAGCGCAAGTCCTGGCCCTCACCGGAGCCCGGGTGGTGGCCCTGGGCCGGCATCCTAACAAGCTGGCCATACTGGCCGAAAGGGGCATCGAGACGCACGGCGAGGGCGACGCTTACGACCGCAAGGCCGATGTGGTGGTGGAGTGCACCGGCCACCCCGGGGGCTTCCTGCACGCCCGGAGCCTGGTGAGGCCCAGGGGAACCATCGTTTTGAAGAGCACCTATCATGGCACCAGTGAACTGGCTTTATCCCCGATGGTGGTGGACGAGGTAACTCTATTGGGGTCCCGGTGTGGGCCCTTCGCCCCGGCGCTGCGGCTCTTGCAACGCAGGCTCGTAGACGTTCAGTCCCTGATCAGCGCCGTTTATCCTTTGGAGCGTGGGCTGGAGGCGTTCGAGGCGGCCAGGAAGAGGGACAACATCAAGGTACTTCTATCTAACCAGCAGGCTGATCCATCGCGACTTTAAGCTGTTGGGAGAGCCGAGCCACCATCGGCAATGTTCGGCTTACGTCGCCTTTGACCAGTACCGTCGCCCGCGAATCGTAGGTAGTCCGCCCCCGGTTGAAAATGGCCAGCTTGGCACCGTGAGCCAGGGCAACCCCGGGCAGGTCCGCCGCCGGGGCCACTTCCAGGGAGGA
>DYIS01000231.1:0-1598 GCA_020723545.1 Ktedonobacter racemifer | reverse complement strand
GCCAGCCGCGCGGTGTTGCTCGAGTTGCGGCCTCCGACCACGATCATCAGGTCACAATGCTCTGCCATCTCCTGGGCCCGGTAGAAGGGGCCTACCGGCAACATCTCCCCGAAAAGCACCATATTGGGCTTTAGAACCGCGCCGCAATGGCACCGTGGGACCTGCCCAGCGCTCAGGAAACTGGCCAGGAAGCTGGCGGTGGGCACCAGGGAGTAGCATCTCAAACAAGTGGCCTCGCGGAAATTGCCGTGCAGCTCCAGCACCGTTTTCGACCCGGCCTTTTGGTGCAGGTCGTCGATATTCTGAGTGATTACTCCCCGCAGCATGCCTGATTCCTCCAATTCCGCCAGGGCCAGATGTGCGGGATTGGGGCGGGCGTGCCAGGCTGTCTCAGCCAGTGGTCGGAGCCAATCGTAAAAGGCCTGGGGTTGGCTCTGGAAGGCATACAACGAGGCCACTTCCATGGGGTCGCAATGGGCCCATAACCCGGAACGGGGCGAACGAAAGTCCGGTATGCCCGAAGGGGTGGAGATGCCGGCCCCGGTGAGCGCCACCGCATAACTTGACCCGGCGATCAGTTGTGCCGCTCGTCTAAGCTCGCCTGATCTCAATGTCTTTACTCTTGAGTCTTGCCTACTATAGTTCGAATAACGACCTCTGTCGTGGCTTCTCTATGCCGTGGGCCTCGCCGGCCACCAGGTGCGCCAGGCGCGTGGTTTCCGGCAGGCGGTTGTTCCGGCAACAGGATAGTACGTAGTGAATAGCCGTGGGAAGATCGATCTTGTGGCCTATGGAGACGAAGAGAGGGTCAGCGTCCGCTTTGCTGCGGACCACCGCGCCGATCACCTCGCCTTGATCGTAAAGCCAGGACCAGGCGCCGGGCTCATTGCCGGGTTCCTGGTGCTCCCCACAGAGGCGGGACTTGGCACATCCAATGGACGGAAGGTCCAGGAGGACCCCCACATGCGAAGCGATGCCCAGGCGCCGTGGGTGTGCGAGCCCCTGGCCGTCGAAGATAACCAGGTCCGGTATCACCGCGAGCTTTTCAAATGCCGCCAATATCGCCGGCGCCTCCCGGAAAGCCAAAAGCCCCGGCACATACGGGAACTGGACCGGCAGCTCGGCGGTGGCTCTCTCCTCCATGGCCAAATCCGGATAAGAGAGCACCACCACCGCTGCCCGGGCCAGGTTGTGCCGAAAGCCGATGTCCACCCCGGCCACCGTTCTCATCTGCCCTAGCACGTTAACCGCCACGACCTTGTGGCGTAGCCTCTCCTGGATGCTCATTGCCTCCCGTGGAGACACGTTCCAGCCGTGAGGGACAACTACTTTCATGGCACGTTCGTGTTTTCTACAGTCTCGTCACGCGCTCGGCCGAACCTGGTGATCGCCACGGCCAGCCCCGTATAAAGCCAGAACATACCGACGGTATGGGGAAATTGCAGATTGAAGAAGTAGTGGTCGAAGATGCCTGCCACCATGGCGCCCACCAGGGCCGCGGTGAGGCCCAGGAGGGTGTTTTGCAAACCCTGATCCGTCACCTCGCCCAGGCAGCGCCAGACATGGATAAAGAAAAGGCCCACCACTGAGACAAAGAC
>DYIS01000230.1 GCA_020723545.1 Ktedonobacter racemifer | reverse complement strand
ACCTGCCCATGGCCGTGCTGGTCAACAAGTGGACCGCCAGCGCCGCGGAGATCACCGCCAGTGCCATCCAGGATAACGGCCGGGGGATCCTCATCGGCGAGAAGACCTTCGGCAAGGGGACGGCCCAGGTCTCTCGTGGCCTCAGCGACGGCTCCAGCGTACACGTGACCATCGCCCACTGGCTCACCTCTAAAGAGCGGCGGATCCACGGCCAGGGCCTGGTGCCGGATCTGGAGGTCAAGGCCGCCGATGAGGACGTCAAGGAGAACAGGGACCCCCAACTGACTAAGGCCCTGGAGTACCTGAAAAGAGGGCTACTGGCCAAGATTCCGGCCACCCCTCAGCCCACCGTGGTCGGTCGGTAGCAAGCTGGGCCCTGCTTTTGTCCGTTTCCAGTTTCTGAAAGGAATTACCGGTGCGAACGCTAGCCAAGATCTCTATCCTGGCACTACTAGTACTCACCGTCTCGGTGGCCTGTTTCGGATTCGGCTGGGCGACCAACATCGCCCTCTCGCCGAAGCCGATCCCCTCGGCAACGCCCACCCCGGCGGCCAGCGGCGAGGTGCCGGCCGGCATGGAGGAGCACTTCAAGCTCTTCTGGCAGGCCTGGAACATCGCCGAACAGGACTTTTACGGCAAGCCGGTGGACCGTCAGAAGATGCTCTATGGCGCCATCAAGGGTGCCCTGGAGGCCCTGGACGACCCCTACACCACCTTCATGGATCCCCAGGCCACCGCCATGACCCGCCAGGACCTGAAGGAGGGCAAGTTCGAGGGGATTGGCGCCGAGATCGGCAAGCGTGAGGGGCGCATCATCGTCGTGGCGCCCATGGCTGGCACCCAGCGGAGAAAGCCGGGCTGCGGCGAGGCGACGCAATCCTAAAGATCGACGGCAAGGACACAGCCAGGATGAGCGTCTTCGACGCGGTGATCCTGATCCGGGGGCCCAAAGGGACCAGCGTCAAGCTAACCATCCAACGAGAGGGCACGAAGGAGCCACTGGAGGTCGTGATCACCCGGGCGGAGATATTGGTGCCCAGCGCCGTCGGGAAGATGCTGGACGGGGACATCGCCTACGTCAGGTTCGGCCGCTTCGGGGACAAGTCCCTGGCCGAGCTGGTGGACGTGCTGGAGGGCCTGCTCAAGAACAACCCCAAGAGCCTGATCCTGGACCTGCGCAACAACCCCGGTGGATATTTACAAACCTCCATTGAGGTTGCCGGCCTGTTCATCCCCGAAGGAGTGATCGTTTCCGAAAAGACCAGGGAGGACGAGAAGACCTGGCAATACGCGGACGGCGGCAAAACGCTGGTCTACAACAGCAGCAAGACCGGTCAGGAGAAATACCGGGCCAAGGCCAAGCCCATAGCAGCGAAGATACCGCTGGTGGTCCTGGTTAACAAGGGCACGGCCAGCGCCTCGGAGATACTCTCCGGGGCTTTGCAGGATAGCGGGAGGGCAATCCTCATCGGCGAGCAGACCTTCGGCAAGGGCTCAGTGTTCCTGGACTACAGCCTGTCCGACGGCTCCAGCGTCCACATCACCAGCGGCTATTGGTACACCCCCAAGGGTCGGCAGATCAACGAGCAAGGCCTGGCCCCCGATATCGCCGTGACCATGACCGAGGATGACTTCCAGGCCCAGAGAGACCCGCAATTGGACCGGGCCCGGGAATACCTTAAGACGGGCAAATGAACGAGAAAGTCGTCGCCACCAACCGCAAGGCCTACCACGACTACTTCTTGGAGGAGTCCTGGGAGGCGGGCATCGCCCTCACCGGCACGGAGATCAAATCGGTGCGCCTGGGCCGGGTGAACCTCCGTGATAGCTTCGTGAAGGTGGAACAGGGCCAGGCCTGGCTGTGGAATGTCCACGTATCACCCTACGAACACGGCAGCCGCTACAACGTGAACCCCACTCGCCCCCGCAAGCTCTTGCTCCATAAGGACGAGATCCAGCGCCTGGCCCAAAAGCTCCAGGGCCGCAACCTGACTCTGGTGCCGCTACGCATCTATATCAAAGGCAACCGGGCCAAGGTGGAGGTCGCCTTGGCCAAGGGCAAACGCCAGTACGATAAGCGCGAGGCCATCGCTGAGCGCGACGCCCGGCGGGAGATAGAGAGGGAGACGAAGGAGCGGGAGCGGGGATGAGGAGGCAGGGAGCCGCTAGCGGGGAATACGGAGCTCCTAGCTGCTATCCGCTACTTGCTACCTGCTACAGCGCCACCCCGAATTCCGCGCCGACCTCCAGGATCGCCTGCTCCAGGGCCGTCTCCAGATTTTTGGCCGCCTTGCCGGTGATCACGTGCCGGGCCTTCAGGGCCGAGACGTAGGCGGTGCAGCCGCTGGAGATTGTCTCCATCGTGGCCCCTTCCTGGAACGCCCGGCGGATTTTGACCAGGAGAAATGGCAGGATGTCGTCCACGGCGGGGTTGGCCGCCGCTTCCGCGATGGCCTCCAGCTCGTCATCGCTTATCCCGATGTCGGAGTAGAGCCTAGAACATTCAACGTTAGGACGTTTCACGTCAGAACGTTCGTGAGCCCCACTGTGCATATCGCACGTAGCACGGTCAGGTGCAGCCGGTCTCTTGCACCGCTGGCCAGACCGCTTAGTGCGTGCCGTACACTGTGCCACTTCATCTTTGACCTGGTACACCTTCCAAGAGGTCATCCACCGCAGAGCCCGCTGAGTTGGTCTTTGGTCTTTGGTCCTTCGACGGACTAACTACGGGCGACCGCGGACCATGGACCACGGACGACTATGCTCTCTGCGGTGAAGTCTGTGGAAGGTGTACCAGGATACCTCCCTGCTACTTGCTACCTGCTATCTGTCCAGCACCGCCGCCTTGGTCCCACTGTACAGGCCCACCGCAGCCAGGCCAGCCGCCAGGCCCGCCAACATCGCGTTACCCGCAGCCACCGGGCCAGCACCGGCGACCACGTAGATGCCCGAGAGGTTGAGCGTCATTCCGACGGCCACGGCGATCACCGGATACCACCGCGGCGACAGTTCCGGCGCCACACGCTTTACACCCTCGATCAGGGCCACGATCAGCGGCACCCCCGCCATTCCCACGAACTCGTCCACCTTTCATCCCTCCAACTTTACTCCATCCTCCCGCAGGTTCGGAACCTGCGGGAGGATCAATCTTTCTGGGGCTTCTGCGCCCTCCAAGCCTGATAAACCGGGCCGCCAAGAAGCTGATCCCAGGTGGGCAAGCCGTCCTCACCGAGGGCGCCAGATGCCTGCAGCCAAGCCTCATACTCCGCCGCGTCAGGAAAAACATCCCCACCACCGCCCTGAGGCCCACCGCCACCCGGGTCTGGCCACTCTTTTCCGGCGTCGGCCTCCCTGGCGGCCTGAAGCTCCTCCTCCGTCCACGTGGACCGCCGCCGCACACCAGGATTGCGCTTGCCGTTGCCGTTATCCCTGGGCTTCACCAGCACCGCCTTGCCACGGGCGAAGTCCAGGAAAAAGCCCACGTTGCGGACGTTCTTGCCCGCCAGGACAAATTCCTTGAGCCTTGCCTGGAACGCCGCGGTCCCAATCTCCCGCTCCAGCTCCAACAGGGCATCGCGGGCCGCAGGCAGGGGATTAAAGCCGGTGGACTTCCGGTAAGCCTTCAGACCCTCCGAGCTGGGCCTGGCCTGCGGGCGTAAGCGAGTATCGCTTCCGAATGCGAAGCATTCGGTTAGTTGGTTATCTGTAACGTTGTTATCTGTACTACCGATTATCGGTAGTTTTACTGGGGGTAAATCGGTAGTTTTATCAGAAAACACCCGCTCAGTCGGTAGTTTTTCCCCAGGTAAATCGGTAGTTTTATCAGCAGAAAACCCCCGCTCATCGGTAGTTTTGTCGGGCGCCGCCTCACTCTCCGCCGCCCCTGGCCGCTCCGCCGCCTCCGCCTGGCCGCCGGCCGGCTGGCCCTTCCGGCTCTCCAGCCATTCCCAATCAATGTCCTCGGCCCGCTCAACCAGACTGTAGCGCGTGATGTGGCCGCGGCCGCGCGGCTTGCTGGCCGCCCGCTCCAGCCTGCCACCCACCACCTCGACCGGGTACAGGATGTTCGCTCTCTCCAGCGCGGCCAGGGCCGCCTGGATCGTGCTCAGCGCCAGGCCCGTGCCACGCCGGTAAACGTGGTCACCAGCACGCACGCCATCGGCGATTTGGGTTAAGGAGATAAGATCGGTGCGCTCGGCACGGTGAGCAGAGTACCCCAGGATCGAGCGGCAAGCGTACAGGAGGACACAGACCTCACTGGGGAGGAGCAGGGGGAAAAGCCAGTCGAAATAGAAGTCGGGGATGAGGACACCATAGGGGCGCGTCGGCTCCACACCGCCGCGAGCAGCCTCGACAATCGCTTCACCTCGGCCCACTTCAGTCCCTCTCCGGACCGCTTGGCGGCCCACATGAAATTGGCAGATAGCTGATGGCAGATGGCCGATGGCAGATGGCAGCTAACTGCTATCAGCTATCAGCCGTAGCTGCTAGCCGCTACTTGCTCCAGAAAGCGCTCCAGGGCCCGGCGCACCACCGCGCTGAAGCTGCGCCGCT
>DYIS01000229.1:3127-4557 GCA_020723545.1 Ktedonobacter racemifer | reverse complement strand
ACAGGCCCAGCGACGTCAGCATATAGCATCAGGCAAGCGTTGTCAAGGGCGCTTGATATATGGTTGTCCTCTATTGCCAGATGCTAAATAGGCAGATTCTGAGGCTATAACGAGGTTTTGGACCAAAAAACCGCCTGAAAGCCCTATTTGCCCCTCAAATAGCGGGGGAACCTGCAAAAGTCGCTCACGGATCTTGGATGCACCCAACTGGCCCGCTGAGTAGCCACAGTCCTGGGTTGTGTTGTAAAGTGGAGAAACTGTCATTTCTTACCGGCGATGGTAACCCCTGCAACATCCTGATACAGCGTTGCTACAACTGTGAAATCATCCCTCCCCTTGCCCATGCCTTGGACCAGGTCTAACACCTGTCCGGTCGAAGACCCAACCAAAGTCGGTATATCTAGTGCTTTGGCCAACTGCAGGGCCAGCCCCATGTCCTTGCACATCAAATCTAGCATGAAGCCGGGTTTGTATTGATTCCGGAGAATGGTTCTGGGCAAGTACCGCTCGATGACCGCGCTATTGCCGGAGCTGACGCCGACTACTTCGGCCAGCGTCTCGGCCTTAAGGCCCGCCTTGACTCCCAAAGTAAAGGCTTCACAAACGCCGAGCAGGTTGATGCCTAGCATCAGGTTGTTACAGAGCTTCAGTACCTCACCCATCCCTACATCACCGACATGGTATATTTGCTTCCCCATGGCCTCGAAGATATCGCGACACGCTTCGAATGCAGTCTTGTCGCCGCCGACCATGAAGGTCAGTGTCCCTGCTATGGCTCCGGCTTCTCCACCACTCATGGGAGCATCCAACATCTTGCAGCCCTTTTGGGCAACCACCGCGGCGATGCGCTGGGTTGCCAGAGGGCTGATGGTGCTCGTATCAATGATGATGCTCCCTGGCGTAGCTCCCTCCAATATGCCGTTCGGCCCCAGGATAACCTCCTCCACCTGTGGTGCGTCGGGCAAGCAGGTGATGACCACCTCGGAGAGAACCGCCACTTCCTTTGGAGAGGAGGCGACCTTGGCCCCCAGCTCCTCTAACTCCCGGACAGGAACCGGATTCACATGCATGCAAGTGGTCATCTCAAAGCCTGCTTTCAGCAGGTTCTTGGCCATCGGCTTGCCCATCGTTCCCACACCTATAAAACCGATTTTCTTGCCCATCTCGTTCCTCCTCTGCCCTTATAGCTAGACTGCCCAGTCGCTGCGTTGCCAGCTTAGTCCATGGGACGGTGGCAAAGTATCCGGGCTTTCCTACCTGCGTTCCACCCATTCCCTTGCCAAATCGACGGCGCCAGCCGCATCCGGAGAGTAGCCATCAGCACCGATCTCCTTGGCGAAACGCTGGGTGACCGATGCCCCGCCGATCATCACCTTGACCTGGCCCCGCAGCCCCGCCCTCTCCAATGCCTCGATGATCTTCCGCATGTT
>DYIS01000229.1:0-3117 GCA_020723545.1 Ktedonobacter racemifer | reverse complement strand
AGAGGGCGACGATGTCGGCCCGGTTCTCCTGTACGGAGGCCAGGAACCGCTCGGCCGGTACATCCACACCAAGATCGGTTACCTGAAAGCCCGCACCCTCCAGCATCATGATGACAAGATTTTTGCCGATATCGTGTAGATCCCCCTGGACGGTGCCAGCTACGATTCTCCCCCTGGGCTGAAACTGTCCCTCACCGATAATCACAGGCTTGAGAACCTGAGCGGCAGCCTTCATCGCCTTAGCTGCAAGGAGAACCTCGGGGATATAATATTCGTTCTGGCGCATCTTGTGGCCGACGATATCCATGGCCGGGATCAGCGCCTCCTGGAAGATCGCCAGGGCCGAGAGCCCATCCCCTAACAACCGTCGCGTGGTCTCCACAGCATCTGTGCTCCTGCCCTCGACCACTGCCTCTTTGAGGTCTTGCAAGGCACCCATTACTTCCCCCCTTCCCCTCCGTGAGGCCGGCGCACTGTTGCTTCGGCATCTTCACGCCCCTTTCCTACGACCTGGGCGGCGGCTCTGAGGGCGCCAGATTGAGCCTGTAGGCCGAAGGGTTTATGTGGGCCTCGATGACGAAGGGCCCCTTGCTCGCAAAGGCCCGACCCACTGCCGCCTCGCATTCCTCTGCTGATTCGACCACGCCGCCGTCGGCGCCAAAAGCACGGACCACTTGGATGAAATCGGGATTCTGGAAACTCGTCCCCACTGGTGGATACCCCTTTCGCTCCTGGCCCATCCGGACCAAGGAGAGACAGCCGTCGACAAAGACCACGATCACTAGTGGTAGCTGCAGGCGCACCGCCGTCTCTAGCTCCCCCAGATACATGGAGAACCCGCCATCGCCAACTAGGGCCACGACGGGGCGTGGTGGATAAACGAGCTTTGCTACCATAGCCGTCGGGAAAGCATAACCCATAGAGGAAAGGCCGTTAGAGACCAGGAATGTACCTGGCTCGTAAGTCAGCCAAAGCTGGCCGGCCAACATCTTGTGGGCACCGGTATCGCAGGTGATGACGGCCTCTCGGGGCACCAGCCGTCGCAGAGTCTCAAGGAGCCGATAGGCAGGGAAGTTCCCACCGGGAGGCGTGATCGATTCCCGCAGTCGCGCCCGATGATCGGCCAGGGTGGCCAACGGCCACCTCTTCGCTCCCCCCACTCCCCACGCAAAGCCCGCGACGAGAGTCTTAATGTCGCCGGTTAACTCTAGAGTGATGGGGTAGAACCCCTCTGCATCGGGGATGGCGTCAATGTGCAGGATAGGCACATCCAAGATCCAGGCTTTGTCCAACTCGACCACATCAAAGCCAACGGCGATAAGCAGATCAGCGGTAGCCAAGAGTTCGAAGACGACCTTATCGCCGGCCATCTCCACTACCCCAGCCCAGAGGGGGTGATCCTCTGGGAACACTCCCTTGGCCTTTGGAGTAGTGACCACAGGGGCTTGGAGCCTCTCGGCCAGCACCCGTACTTGGCGGGAGGAACGGAGTGCGCCCAAGCCGGCCAAGATAGCCGGCGCTCGTGCCCGGTCCACTAGGCTGATTGCCTCAGCGATCTGCTGTTCCCCGGTTACGGCTTGGTAAGGGCTCTCGGGCGGAGGGGGGATCTCCCCTTCCAAAGCTGGCTGTTTGGCTACATCGCTGGTGAATTCGAGATGCACAGGTCCTTGTCTTGGCGCTGTGGCAATGCTGATAGCTTGGGTCATCAGGTCAGCAAAGCCCTCCGCCCTGGCTCTTGCGCTCCACTTGGTGATAGGGCGGTAAAACTCCTTCAGGTCAAGCCGCTGATGGGGGATACGGAGCAGGCGACTGGTTGAGAGCTGGCCGGTGATTGCCAAGACGGGAGAGCGATCCAGATAGGCGTGAGCCACGCCAGTGGCCATGTTGGTAGCGCCTGGCCCTAAGGTAGACAGGCAGACCCCTGGTCGGCCCATCATCTCCCCATAGGCAGCAGCCATAAAGGAGGCGGTGTTCTCGTGCTTGGTCAGCACGAACTGGAGACCCCCTGGCGTGCCGCCTCCATCAGATCGGTGACCTCCCCACCCGGATAGCCAAAGATATACTCTATCCCTTGCCCTCGTAGGGTTTCCGCGAACACCTCTCCTACCGTCTTCATCTTACATGTGCCCTACATATGGTTGGCGATGTAGCGCCGCGTAGACCATATCGATAAGCGTCTGAATGTCGAAGATGGGCAAGCCTATCGCCTCCTGGACAGCATGGGCGTAGGGGGCCATGTTCGTGCACTCGAAGACAATGGCCCCTATATCTGGATGCTCGGTCACCATCCTCTTGGCCACTCGGACGATGTCTGCCTCCATCTGGTCCACATCCATGACCTGGCGATCCTCGCGGAAAACCTTAGTGAAGAGGGGCTCATTCTCCATACCAGCGATGACGATGGGGATCTCCTGGGACGACCAGCCGGCACCATTAAGGTGCCGTTCATTCAAAGAGCCAGCATCCACCGTCAGGATGCCCACTTTCTGATCGGGCCTGATCATGTGATGGATCATGGGCACCAGCATCAGGCTAGAGGTGAAGACCGGCACGTTCACTGCTGCTGCCAGCTCCTTCTGGAACATGGCCAGGAACCCGCAGTTCGTGGTGATGGCCTTCACGCCCTCTGTCTCGAACTCCTTGGCCGCCGCGATAAAAGGCTCCAGCAGCTTAGGATCGCCTTCCAGCACTACCCGACGGTGCACGGCGCCCTTCACCACCTTGAGGCGCACCGGGTAGCGAAAGGTGGTGGCGTTGCCGAGGTCGCCAGGGATGCGCGGGAAGGACGATTCCAACATGAGGATGCCGATAGAGAACCCGTAAGTGTTGTATCCACCCCTGACTTCTTTCATCGCTATCTACCTCCTTGTAGAGTTACTGAGGACAAGCGCCGCGAGGAAAAGGGGGCCAGTTCCTCCTCCTTGATCTCCTCAGTGATCAATTGGGCGATGTTTTGGCCGGTGATGGGTGCGAGGGCGATGCCGTCGCCTTCATGCCCAGCTGCAGTAATGAGCCCTGGTAACCCGGGCGTGCGCTCTAATATCGGCAGGCCATCGGGACAGGCCGGCCGCAGCCCGGCGAAGGCCGCGTCGACGAGGAAGTACTCCTGCTCCAGAC
>DYIS01000228.1 GCA_020723545.1 Ktedonobacter racemifer | reverse complement strand
GCCGGTCATTATTATGTCTACCACATCATCGGCCTGGAGGTGGAGACGACGGCCGGAGAGAGGTTGGGCGTCATCGATCAGGTGCTGACCACTGGCGCCAATGACGTGTACGTGGTGAAGGGCCACAGTCACGAGCTGCTCATCCCGGCCATCGCCCAGGTGGTCAAAGAGGTCGATCTTCGCCGGGGTAAAATGATCATTGAGCCGATCGAAGGACTGTTATGACCAGCGTTTGCGCGCCGGCACCACCAGCTCAGCGGGTTCAGGAGGCCGATGGCGGTGCCAGGGCCTAGCTGAATCCGGCCCTTGCGTTCCAAGATATCCATGCAGAAGAGCACCCTATATCTCGTCCTTCTCGTCTCACTTGCCCTGGGCCTCGCCGGCTGCGGCGATGCGTTTCGGCAGCGGGCGGAGGTCATCCGCCGGAACTACCAGTCCACCGTGGCAGAGAGATACATCGCAGAGGGTGATCGCCTGCTCAAGGAGGGACAGGTAGAGAGCGCGGTATTGGCGTATCGCAAGGCGGTGGATGTGAGCCCGGCCGCGGCGATCATGAGCCAGGCCGAGCGCCTGGCCCAGGAGGGCCAGGCCCAGGAAGCCGAGGGGGAATACAACAAGGTACTTCAAGCCGACCGCGCCTATGACCTGGCCTTGCACAAACTCGCCGATGCCTACGCCGGGCAGGGGCGTCGCCGCATGGCCGTTGTCTACTACCGCCAAGCCGCCCGGCTCGGCGATGCCGACGCCGCGCAGGCCGGGGCGAGACTGGCTGACCAACTAAAAGCCCCATCCCTGCTACCTTTGTGGTGGCAGCGCACGTTGGGAGGCGACAACGTCCCGGCGGGACTGGCAGCAAGTCGGTCCATGCTCTTTGTCACCACCAACCGCGGCCAGGTCTTCGCTTTGGATTTACAGACCGGCCTCGCTCTCTGGCAGGGACAAATCGCCAAGAGCATTACCGGGGCGCCGGCGGTGGCGGGAGGACTGGTTCTCTTTGGCGGCGATGACAACGTCCTGCACGCGCTCCAGGCCTCGGGCGGAAAGCCGGCCTGGAAGTTCGAGGAGGCAAAGGCGCAGATCTTCGCTGGGCCGGCGGTGGGCGACGATACTGCGTATTTCGGTTCCGCCGATGGCAACTTATACGCGGTTTCGCTGCAGAATGGGAACCTGAAATGGAAATACGCCACCGGCGGGCCACTACACGCCAGTCCGGTCGTCCGCGAGGGAACAGTCTATTTTGGCTCCGTGGACAAGCACCTTTACGCCGTGGATGCCCGAAAGGGAACCCTGAGATGGCAGTTCCCCCCCGAGGGCGCTGAGGAAATGCTGGATGCCGTCGAATACACGCCTGCCCTGGCTGGCGAGCGCATCTATTTTGGTGCCAACAACGGTCGTATCTATGCCCTAAACCGCGCTAACGGCCGGCTGATTTGGGTGGCCAGCGCCGGCGAAGCAGAATATGGCCGTCTGGCAGTGTTCAAGGAGACCGTTCTGTCCTCCTCGGGCAGCACCAAGCTGGTGGCCGTCAACGCCTTCAATGGGCAGGAGCGGTGGAGCTGGAAGCACGAGGCGGAGTCGTTTCTAAAGGAGCCGGTGCTCTTCGAGTCAACCTTGCTTTTGACCGCGGACCGGGATTCCCGGGTCTTCGCTTTCGACCTGTCAAAGAGTCCGGTGCGCTCCGAAAACGGCCAGCTATTGGCCATCCCCTACTGGAAGTTGGATACCGGCGAGTGGGTGGCGGTGGCCCCACTGGTGGTGGAAAACACCGTGTACGTGGCCACCAGTGACGGCACCATCCTGGCCTATTCTCTAGTCAGAGAACCACCAGGGCCTGGGTCGGCTTTTTGAAGCCAACTCAACCCTCACGCGGCGATGATGCCTGCCCTGCGCCTGCTATCTTAGTTGGTGGGACTCTCACCGCGCCAGGCCTTTCCCCGCAGGCAAGAACCGCTTTTCCCCCTCCGTCGTAACGTGGATGGCGCTGTTGACCACCGGGCAGACACGCTCGCAGATGCCGCAGCCTGAGCAGAGATTGGCATCGACGACTACCCGGCGAAGGTAGGACTGAGCCGCCCCGGTGGGACAGGCCTCCACGCAGACCCGGCAGCCCGTGCCCTGCTCCCAGGCCAGGCAATGACTCCTATCCAGCCGCGCCGTGCCCATTTTCATTTTCTTGGGCACGTCCGGTTTCTCGATCAACTGCAAGGCGCCCACCGGGCACACTCGAGCGCAAAGGTGAGGGCAACTCCGGTTTAGCTCGCAGCCGCCGGGCTTGCCCCGCCTGGGTGCCAGATAAGGTGTGCCCATCGCCTTCAATCCCGCCTCGAAAAAGGCCGGCTGAAGCCCCTGGGGAGGGCAAACCCGCACGCACTCCTGGCAGATGATGCAGGTCCGGACAAAATCCTCCTCCACCAGGGCGCCCGGGGGCCGGACCAGGTTCACTTTGGGGTCAGGCCGCAGGTAGCCCGGCAGCGCCAGGGTGGCAGCGCCGGTGACGGCGGCGCCCACGAACTGCCGTCGGGAGACGAGGAGATCACCGAGGCGGGCCAACCCGGAGCCCCCCTGCGCCTGAGGCTCTTGGTCGATCCCGGCCGGGGATGGCTGGCCCAAAAGGGCCAGGTTGCCGAAACCGAAGGAGACGCACTTCCTGGGGCAGACTGGCTGGCATTCCAGGCAAAGGGTGCAGTCCCGCCGGTTGGTTTCCCTGGGATCATCGGGGATGGCGTTCATGGGGCAGTTCAGTTGGCACAGGCGGCAGCGGTTGCAACTGGCCCCCACCTTGCGGTTGAACAAGGTGAACTGCGAGAAGAGCCCCAGGAGCGCGCCCAGGGGGCAGAGGTGCCGGCACCAGAAGCGGGGTCGCCAGAGTTCCATCACCAGTATCGCCACCACCAGCGCGGAAAACGAGAAGTAGAGGTTGAAACCCAGGTTGTCCAGCATGAAGAGATCCGACATGACGCTGGCGGCGGCGCGATTGAAAACCACCAGGGGGTCAAAGAACCCCGCGAACTGCAACGAGAAGGCCGAAAGCATGACTATGGCCACCAGCAGGAAGTACCTCAGATAGCTGTTGCCCTGGGGAGAAAGGATGGGAAGCAAAAGGCCCAGGCGGCGGCGCTTGTAGCGTTTCTTTTGGAACCAGGACCAGAGGGCCAGGGGCCGGACCAGGTCCAGGATGGTGCCCAACGGGCAGACCCAACCACAAAAGAACCGGCCGCCGAAGAAAGCCAGGGCCAGAAGCAAGAGCGGCAGGGCCAGGGGCACCACGGCGCCCGTCTGGCGAAAAGCCTGAGTCAAGCTGAGCAAGGGATCAAAGGGCAAGAGCCAACTGCCGGAGTAGATAGGGGCCTCTTTTTCGACGATGGACTCCAGGAGGTGCCCAGCCCAGGGAGACTGCTTCAAGAGGCCCCAGGTGTAGGTTCGCGACAATCGGTTGAAAAACAGCGAAACAAAAGGAAAGAGGAATACCAGGAGAAACGAGACCTGCACCAGCTTCCGGGCCAGCTTATCGGTCATCGGCGCTGCCCTCTTTAGAGACCGATGTGCGTGCCGCCTCTGCCTTTAGTTGGGCCCGGACGAGATGCCAGCGGGCGAACAGCCCGGCCAGGGCCACGATGCCGACTATGGGCACCGCCGGGTCAGACAGGAGAGCCTTGAAATCGAGGAATTGCCCTCGCCTCCAGGCCTCTGACTCCTGGCTTGTCGGCACCAGGGGCTGCCCGGCCGAGCTGATGGTGGGCTCAGGGCCGGGCTTCGTTGCCAGCACCGCTGATGGCTGGAAAAGCCCCATCTTCCCGGAGGCCAGGGCCTTCGCCACCGCCAGCCTTGTAGCTCAGGTAGATGTGGGGTATGTCTCGAGGCGGGGCCTTGTGCTTAAAGAAGGTCTCGACCGCATAGGCGTCGATCAGCACCGGATCCGTCCCGGCGATGACCTGGTTGAAGCGTTTCACTCTTTTGGGGTCGGTCTTGTCGGTTCCATCGCCGTAGGCGGCGCCGGTGAGCCTGACGCGAATGGCCTCCAGGATATGGAGCTGGCACTTGATGGCCGGGGCGGCGTTGATGTCCGCAATGCCCTCTAACCCTGGGGTGGCGTGCAGGCCCGCTGGGTCCTGTAAGAACCCCATCATGTGCTTCAGGCACAAGGTCACCGGTGTCACGATGTGGCTCTTGGCCACCGCCATGTTGATGCGGACGTCAACCTGAGTGGCTTCCTTAATCACGCCCCGCCGGGTGAAGAGCTGGCCACGTGGCATCTCCACGGAAGCCCACCTGGAAGCTGGCTCGTAGGGTGCCAGGACCACCTTTTCCACCCCGGTCTGCTCGATGACCTTGCCGATCCCAGAGATGCGCAGGGTGTCGGCCGGGAGATTGTCGGAGAGCGTGCAATGGTCCATGACGATGATGCGGCTGGCCCCACGCCGCTGCACGGCCTGGATGACTGCCCTCAGGAGATCCGGGTCGGTAGAGCTGGCGGTATGTGGCGGGTTGGCCCAGGTAATGTTTGGCTTGATCGCCACCGACTGGCCGGGGGAAACGAAACGCTCGATCCCGCCCAGAGGCTCC
>DYIS01000227.1 GCA_020723545.1 Ktedonobacter racemifer | reverse complement strand
AGGTGGTTACCGCCGATGGAGGCGATGTCGCCGTCGCCTCCGATAACCACCACCTTCAACCGGGGATTGAATAGCTTAGCTCCGGTGGCAAAGGCAATGGGCCGGCCGTGAGTGGTGTGCAGGGTGTCGGCGGCGTAGTGAGGGCTGGGTATCCACCCGGCGCAGCCGATGCCGGAGACGAAGAGCATCTCACTCATGTCCCAGCTCAAAGAGTTAACAGCCCGGATTAAGGCCGCCATGAGCGTGCCGTGGCCACATCCGCTGCAAAACGGCGTCGGAAAGGATTCGGTTCGGAAATAGCCGTACAACTGTCTGCTCATCTACGTTTCCACCAGCCTCTTGATCTCTGATAAGATCCTCAGGGGACAGATCGCCTCCCCGTTGGTTTGAGCGTACAGGAGCACCCGATTGGCATTGCCCGCCATTGCCCGCTGTACCTCCCGGACCACCTGGCCCTGGTTCATCTCCGGGATCAGTATGTTGCGCGCCTTCTCCCCGTGGCGCAAGACCGCCTCCTCGGCAAAGGGGAAAAGCGTAATCAACCTCAAGAGCCCCGCCCTTATGCCAGCCTGTCGGGCCAGCTTGACCGCGTGGAGGGCGCTGCGGGCGGTGAAGCCGTAGGCGACCACGAGCACATCCAGCTCTTCATCGGCCAAGTAGGGCTCGGTGGCGATGATCTCGCCCTGATGGGCCCGTATCTTCTGCACCAACCGCCGGGTGAGCCTGTCCTGAACTGCCGAATCGCTGACCTTACGGTAACCCCAGGGGTCGTGGGTGGAACCAGTGACCAGGAGCCTCTCGCCCTGGCCAAAGGCCGGCATGGGCGGCACGCCATCGTCGGCCTCGCTGCCGAAAGGTGCCAGGCCCGTGCGTCGCTCGCGCTCGTAGACCTGGATCTCCGCCGGAGTCACCACGTTTTCTCGCATGTGGCCCACCGCTTCGTCGGCCAGGACGAAGACCGGCACCCGGAATCGTTCGGCCAGATTGAAGGCGCGAACCGTCAGGTCGAACATCTCCTGGGCCGACCATGGGGAAAGGGCGATGATCTCAAAATCCCCGTGGGCCCCCCAGCGGGCCTCCATCACGTCGCCGGAGGCAGGGCGGGTGGCCTGGCCGGTGCTGGGGCCGGCCCTTTGAACGTCCACCACCACGCAGGGGGTCTCGGTCATGATGGCATATCCGATGTTCTCCAGCATCAGGGTGAAGCCCGGCCCCGAGGTGGCAGTCATAGCCTTGGCCCCGGCCCAGGAGGCTCCGATGACCGAGGCCACAGAGGCGATCTCGTCCTCCATCTGAATGAAGACGCCTTCGCCTATCTCGTGGAAGCGATGGGCCATCCACTGCATGATCTCGCTGGCCGGGGTAATGGGATAGCCGGCATAGAACCGGCAGCCGGCGGCGATGGCCCCCTCAGCACAGGCCTCATCGCCCTGCCATAGGTGTCTTCCCGGGGGCAACGGCGCCCTCACCGTGCTCCAACCCATGGGCTTGCTCCATAATCATCGATCAAAAGTCGCCACGGCGGTTTCTCCTCGGGCCTCTAAGACGCCAGGGCCGGATCCGGCAAAGATGCTTCGACGGCATCGCCTTCAGCCCTGGCGATTCGGATCTCGCTGAAGATGCCGTGCTGATAGGCCAAGACCCGCCCTTGTTTCAGGAGCTCCAACAAAGCCAAAAAGGTCACGATGACCTCCAGCTTGGATGCGGCGGCAGAAAGCAGGCTAGAGAAGGCGACCTCTCCCTGCCCGTCCAGCAGGCTTTCGATGAGTTCCATCTTGTCGTCGATGGAGAAGATCTCGGGGAGCACCAGGCGGCCCGGTTCCTGGCCAGGCATCGTCGCCAGGGCCCGCCTGACGGCCTGGGCCAGGTCGGCCAGGGTCACCCCCTCCAGACGCAGCTCACCGACGACCTTTGGGGGCGGCGCGATCCGGACGTAGCTGCGTCCTCCCCGTTGCTCCCAGGCCCTGAGATGCGCGGCCGCTTCTTTGAACCGTTTGTACTCCAAAAGCTGGCGAGCTAGCTCCTCTCCAGGATTGCCCTCCTCCTCGGCCGTCTCCTGTGGGGGGCGGGGCAAGAGCGCCCAGGATTTCAAGAGGAGCAGTTTAGCGGCAACCACCAGGAACCCGGACAGCACCTCCGGATCGTGCTCTGGCATTCGGCCGATGTACTCCACGTACTGGTCAGCTACCTGGGCCAGGGAGACTGTAGTTATGTCTAGTTTCCGCTGCTCGACAAGCTGGAGCAACAGATCCAGAGGCCCCTGGAACACCGTCAGGTTCACCTGATATGGGCCGGCCCCGGCCGGCACGCTGACCGCTTCCACCGTCTAATCCCCGAACAATGAAGACTAACCAGGCCTAAAACCCCAACATTATACCACAGTTGTGGGCCGCCTGCTCCGCCATCCTGAACACTACTTTGGCCCCCAGCTTCACCCCTAATTCCACCCCCGTCTGCCGCACCCGGGCCTTGAGCAGCACGTTCATGTGGTTGGGGAAGTGAGTCTCATCGAACCCTGCCACCTTGCCCAGCTCCTGGCCGTCTACTGTCACCCGGTCGCCGACCAGGATCAGCCCGCCATGCTCCACTTCGAAGAAGCCAACGTAGGCTACCCGATCCACCGTGCTACCCGGCGTAGCCTCGGCCTGGTCGGTCAGCACCAGCTCGTGAATCTGGCCTCGAGGCACGGCCCGGGAGAGGTGGGTGGCCAGCTCCATGCCCCGGTTCTCCGACTGGGCGTCCAGCAGGCACACGACTCGGCCCTCCACGTCGTCTTTGGCGACGTAGGGGTACTTGTCCAATATCCCCTCTAGGTGTGGTTCCTTGGGCATCTTACCTCCTATCGTTCGTCCTTCACCCTTTTCGGCACATTCAGTGCCACCAGGGAGGCTACCAGGGCCAGTCCCACCACCAGCCCGAAATCCAGGTGGAAAGCACCGACCAAGTCCAGGCTGGCGCTGAAGCTCCCCAGGACCATGCCGAACACCGTCGCCCCCAGAGTCCCTCCCACGAAGCGGAACATGTTGAACAGCCCCAGGGCCAACCCTAAGCGCTCCTGAGCCACTACGTGGGTCACCGCCGCCGCCGTCGGCGATTGGATCATGCCCATGCCCACACCCATCAGCATGAGTGTAGCCGCCACGTACCAGGCCGATGTGCCCGCCCCCAGGAGAAGCAGCCCTAGCCCCGCCAGGGCCACAAGCCCCATCCCGCTGATGCATGACAGCCGACAGCCGTAGCTATCGGTCAGGCGGCCGGCCAGAGGTGCCACCAGGGCCATGGCGATAGGCAAAGGGAAGACCAATAGTCCTGCCTGGCCGCTGGTGTAGCCCTGGATGCGAATGAGAAAGAGAGGCATGATCAGAGCCAGGCCGAATTGGCAGAAGAGTTGCAACGATACCACGACCGTGGCCGCAGTGAAGGGGCGGTTGCCAAAAAGGCTTAGCTCGACGAAGGCCGACCTGGCGGTCCTCTCGGCGATCAGGAAAGCCCCCACCAGGCCGATGAAGATCACCCACAAGGCGATGCCAGTCGGCGAGGCCCAACCCGCCTTGCGTCCCTGGGTCAAGTTGAACATGAGGGTCAGGGTGGCCAGGGTGAGGGTGATGGCCCCGATGTAGTCGAAGTTGCCGCCACCGCGCCTGGTATCGGGCGGCACCAGACGCCAGATGAATATCGCCCCCAGGACACAGAGCGGGATATTGACGTAGAACATCGCCGGCCAGCCCAGATACTCGGTCAGGAAGCCGCTCAGGGGCGGGCCGATGGCGTGAGCCGAGCTATTAACCAGGGCCCACACCCCCATGGCCCGGCCCCGCTCCTGGGGCGGGAAAACGTAGGCAACGATGGCCATGACCGAGGGCAAGGTGGGAGCGTTGGCCAATCCTTGCAGAGCGCGGAAGGCGATGAGGGCGGGAAAAGTGGGGGCCAGGGCAGCCAGGAGGGCGGCGAAGGCGAAGACGCTCATGCCGACCAGGTAGATGCGCTTGTAGCCATACATGTCACCCAGGCGGCCGAAGACAGGCAGGGGCACGGCGAAGAGTAGGATGTAGACCGTCACCACCCACGTGGCCTGGCTGATGCCCACAGAGAAGTGATCCATGATGGCCGGCAGGGCCACGTTGGCCATGCTGTTACCCAGGGTGCCGGTCAAGGTGCCGATGAGGACGGTGGCCAGGATCAGCCAGCGGCGAGGATAGGAACCTGGCCGGGGGTCAGACACCGATGCCATACCGTGCCTTCACCCCCAAGGTCTCCAGCAGTTGATCGAGCTGGCGCACTTTTTCACCAAACATGTCAACCAGCGGGCGGCGCACCGGGCCGCCGGGCAGGCCCATCAGCCGCAGGGCCGCCTTCACGGCGATGGGATTGGACAGGCTGTACAGGGCCGAGAGCAAAGGCACGTACCTGAAATAGAGCTCCCTCGTCCGCTCTACGTCGTCCCACGTCCGCCACGGCCGGGACATCTCGGCCATCTCCCAGGGGATGACGTTGCCGGCGATGTTGGCTGTGCCGTGGCCGCCCAGAGCCAGGGTAGGGATGATCAACCCATAGCCGGGGTAATCGCAGCAAAG
>DYIS01000226.1 GCA_020723545.1 Ktedonobacter racemifer | reverse complement strand
TCAGGCACGGCGTTCAGGCTGCCAGCGGTGGACTCTATCCTGGTAACCGCCAGGCTCCCCTTGCCCAGGAAAGTGTCCTCCCGTAGCATCGGTGCCAGCTTCTGAATGCTGTCGAGCACGGGCGCCATCAGGTAGATGGCATTTACGCCGCGCTCCGGCGCCGAGCCGTGAGAGGCCCGGCCATGGACCATGATGGAAGCCCCGATTCGCCCTTTCTGCCCCCGGCTGACCTGGAGCCCTGAGGGCTCGCCCAGCACCACGTAGTTCGGACGGCAGCGCTGGCAGAACTCCCCCGCGGCGAAGCCATCGCAGTCCTCCTCCTGGACCATGCCGGAAACGTACAAGGTGCCACGGAGCTTTACCCCTGCCTCTAACAGCAGCCTGGCGCCGTACACCATGGCCGCCAGAGCGCCCTTGTTGTCCACGGCGCCCCGACCATAAATGTAGCCGTTCTCCATCTTACCCTCGTAGGGATCATAGCTCCAAGACGAGCGGGCACCGATGCCCACCGTATCGGTGTGCGAATCGTACAAGAGCCGGGGCCCAGAGCCCTCGCCTATTTGGCCAAGAACGCTGCCCACCGGGTCTATGAAGACCCCATGAAAACCAAGACGCCGCATCTCTGCGGCGGTGCGCTCCACCACTTTGCTTTCGTTGGTGGAGGTACTAGGGATTCGGATCAGGTCGCGCAAGAACGCGACCATTGCCTCCCGATCCGATTCATTTAGCCTCAGCTCCAAAATCTCTCCTTCAGCCCCAGGATCGAGATGCGGCCAATACGGCAGCCGGCCAACTACCGTGGCGGTGTTACGGTCACACGTATTGGCGCAACTGGGCCGCTGCCTGCCTCATGCAGATCAGCACCAGCCCCACCATGGCCTGGTCCCGGACCAGGGTGGTAAGCACCGCCTCGGTTCCCACCGAGATCATGAAGACGTACCCATGATTGCTTTTGATGAAAACCTGGTCCAGGGAACCCCGAGCCAGCTCCTCGGAAATGCGCTCGTCCAGGGCCAGGAGGGCCGCCGACATGGCTGCCACCCTGTCCTCCTCGATCTCCGCTGGCAGCGTCGAGGCGATGATCAGCCCGCTGTTGTGTACCAGTGCCGAGCCCTCCACATCCGGGGTGCTCATCTGGAGGCTTTTGAGGCAGTCCACGATCAGATCCGATCGCGATTTGGTCATTGGCTTCCTCCCAGGTGGAAGTGCACCAGAGCCGTCAGCCTCCGGTCAATAGGGGAAATCCAGAGCTAAACCGCGCCGCCCTACCGCTGGCTCAACCAGGCTGGTTTCTATGCCTATGTTATACCAAACCCCTGATTTTGTCAAAGGAAAGGCCCGAGGACCTCTCCGCCCGAACAACCATCTCCTTGGCGATCCGGTTCTGAGCCGAGACCGCCTCCCTTATGTCAAGGCCTGACACGGCACCGTCCTGAACCACCACCCGGCCATCGATTACCGAAAGGTCCACCTTCTGTGGCGCGCAGAAGACCAGGGCCGCGACGGGGTCGTGGAGGGCCCCGGCATAGTCCAGGCAATCCAGGCGGAAGGCCACGAAGTCCGCCGCCTTGCCGGACTCCAGGGACCCGATGTCATCTCGTCCCAGCACCGTCGCGCCTCCCAGGGTGGCGGTCTCCAAGGCCTGAGTGGCCGAAAGCCCTGCTGCTCCGTAGCGGATGCGCTGCAAGAGCATGGCCTGGCGCACCTCGGCCAGCATGTGCGACGAGTCGTTGCTGGCACTGCCGTCCACCGCCAGGCCCACCTTGACCCCAGCCTCAACCATATCGCGGACCGGGGCGATACCGCTGCCCAGGCGCATGTTGGAGGTGGGACAATGGGCCACACCGCTCCTGGCCTCCGCCAATAGCTTCACCTCGTCGTCGTTCAGGTGAATGGCGTGGGCAAACCAGACGTCTTCGCCCAGCCACCCCAGCCGCTGGGCGTAAGACAATGGCCGGCAGCCGAACTTCTCCAGGCAGAACACCTCCTCGTCCTTGGTTTCGGCCAGATGGGTATGGCAGTACACCCCGTGGCGCTGGGCCATGGTGCGAGTCTCCCTCATCAGCTCCGGCGTCACCGAAAAGGGCGAGCAGGGGGCCAGGACGATGCGGCACATGGCGTAGGGCTTGGGGTCGTGGTACCGGGAGATGACCCTCTCGCAGTCTGCCAGGATCTCGTCTTCGCCTTCAACCAGGCTGTCCGGCGGCAGGCCGCCCCTGGAGGTCCCCAGGGACATGGAGCCACGGCAGGGCTGAAAGCGAATGCCCAATTCCTGGGCGGCCTTGATCTCGACATCTATGGCACAATCGTTGGGGTAGAGGTAAAGGTGATCGCTCGAGGTGGTGCAGCCGGATAACAGGAGCTCCGCCAGCCCCACCCTGGCGCTCCAGTAGACCCCCTCCTCGGTGAGCTCCCCCCAGACCCGATACAGCACCTTCAGCCAATCGAAGAGCTCGGCATCCTGGACAGCAGGGATATTGCGGGTTAGCGTCTGATACAGGTGATGATGCGTGTTCACCAGGCCCGGCAAAATGATCATGCCCGAGGCATCGATGATCCGGTCAGCCGTAGCGGGCAACTGCCATGTCGGCCCCACCTGCTCGATGACGTTTTCGCGCACGTAGATGCCGCCGTCGCGGATCACCCTGCGTCCAGCATCCATCGCCAAGAGAACGTCGGCGTGCTGCACCAGGAGCGTCGTCATCGCTGTGCCGTCCCCCTGGTACCACGTCTGGGCCTGGATTCCGTCAGTTCCACCAGTTCTTTCACTCTCCCGCCTTTTTCTTTAGAGCCTGGTGGATCCTCTCCGCGCTGGCGGGCAATTCCTCGATCCACACCCCGGTGGCATCGTGGATAGCATTCAGGATGGCCGGGGCCACCCCGATGGTGGTCATCTCGCCAACGCCCTTGGCGCCGAAGGGCCCTCCGTGGTCGGGCACCTCCACGATAATGGGCACGATCTCCTTGGGCACATCCAGCACCGTGGGGATCAGGTACTCGGTGAAGTTGCGGGTCTTGATGTAGCCCCTCTCCTGGATCCATTCCTCCAGGAGCGCATACCCCTGGCCCATGAGCACGCCCCCCTCCACCTGCCCTTCGATCATCGTGGGATTGATGGCCCTCCCCACGTCCTGGGCCGCCCACACCTTGACCAATTCCGCCTGACCGGTCTCGGTGTCCACCTGGACCAGGGCCACGTCGGCCACGTAGCCGTAGCTGATGTGAGGGTCACAGAGCCCGGTGACCGGATCGAAGTTGGTCGTGGGATGTGCCTCCCGGCCCCGGAAGATATACTCCGCCACAATCGGCCCTCCAGCCCCCGCCTCCTGGCCGCCCCTGAAGGGTGACGGAAGCCTCCCCAGGGCTTCCTGACAGGCCCGCTGCACGGCGCTCCCGGACATGAAGACGTGCCGCGAGGCCGAGGAGCTGCCAGCATTGGGCACCACGGCGGTATCGCTCAACACCATCTCGATCCGGTCTTCGGGGACCTGTAACGTCTCGGCGGCGATCTGGGCCAGAGCTGTCTCCACACCCTGGCCCACGTCGGAGGCGCCGATCTTCACCACGGCCCGTTCGATGGCCCCACCCCGGCCCAGGTAAAGCTCCACCCGTGCCCCGGCTTTGTCGTCGAAGCCGAAGCTGTAGCCGACGTTCTTCCAGGAGCAGGCAACCCCCAGGCCCAGCCGCTTATTGGGCTCCTTCGGCTGAGCAATTTGAGGCCTGGTCCAGGTGCCGTTCTTCCTCTGCCAGCCAGCGGCCTGGGCCGCCCGCTCCAGGGCTTCTTTCATCCCTACGCCGTGTTCCATCACACAGCCGGTGGGAGCAATAGAGCCGTTCACCAGGACATTCCTGGCCCGAAACTCCACCGGGTCCAGGCCCAGCCTCTCTGCCAGCTTGTCCATCTGTGACTCGTAGCCGATGGGAGGCTGGGTGGAGCCGAAGCCCCGCATGGCCATGGTGATCAGGTTGTTAGTATAAACGGTATAGGTATCGATGCTGACGTTGGGTATCTGATATGGCCCGGCGGCAAAGCTGGTAGCGTTGGCCAGGACCGGGATGCTGGTGGAGGCATAGGCGCCAGCGTCGGAGATGAGCTCGATCTCCGCTGCCACCAGTAGGCCATCCCTGGTAGCGCCAGTTCGGTGACGCATGAAAAATGGATGTCGCTTTCCGTGGCCTCGGATCGATTCTTCCCTGGTGTAGACCAGTTTCACTGGACGTCTGGTCTTGTAGGCACCCAGGGCCACCAGGATCTGCAAGGAGATGTCTTCTCGGCCGCCAAAGGCCCCACCGATGGCGGTTACGCACTCGCGCACCTGGGTCTCTGGCAGGTTCAAGGCATGGGCTATCTGGTGCACGTCGTCGTGGGGCCATTGGGCGGCCACGTATACCGTCCCCCTACCCTGCTCGTCGATGAGGCCGACCCCTGCTTCGGGTTGCAGGTAGGCGTGTTCCTGGTGAGGGGTATGGTAATATCCCTCCACGATTACGTCGGCCTGGGCGAAGCCCGCCTCCACATTGCCCACTTCCCAGTCCACAACAGCGGCCAGGTTGCGCGTCCTGTCCTCGATATGCCAGCTCTCCGGCTC
>DYIS01000225.1 GCA_020723545.1 Ktedonobacter racemifer | reverse complement strand
CAAGCAGATCTATTCCCGCTTGGCGGCGTAGCTACGAAAGTGCAAAGATAGTGATAATGGAAAGTCAACTCCCAATCCGTTAGAATACTACGCCCAGCCGGGGCTAATGACCGATCCAAAAGAGCATGCCAGGCTATTGGAAGGCCTGCCCACCGGTATTTCCGCGCTTTGCCAGGTGGTACAGGGCATCCTGGTCCACGTCTTTTGGGCAGAGCGGTATGGTTTGACGCTACCAGAAGACCGAAAGAAAGAGGCTGAGATCCGCACCGTCGCGAGGAAGTTAGCGCGTATTCGGGAGCTCGATGATGGCCCGCTGACCGTAGCGCGCCCGCTGGAAAAGCGGCTGGTGGGCAATTGCCGCGATTTTGCCACCCTATTGTGCGCCATCTTGCGCTACCAGGGCGTGCCCGCTCGGGCGCGTTGTGGCTTTGGCGCGTATTTTCTCCCCAATCGCTATGAGGATCACTGGGTTTGCGAGTACTGGAAAGCCGAAGACCAGCGCTGGGTACTGGTAGACGCCCAACTCGACCAGTTGCAGCGCCAAGTTCTTCAAATCCAATTCGACCCGCTCGACGTGCCCCGGGATCAATTCCTGACCGGGGGAAAAGCGTGGCTGATGTGCCGCGCCGGCCAGGCTGACCCTGACCATTTTGGCATCTTTGACATGCGCGGGTTGTGGTTCATCCGCGGTGATCTCCTGCGCGACTTGTTAGCACTGAACAAGATCGAAATCCTGCCCTGGGATGGTTGGGGGCTTATCGCCAGGGATGAGAAGGAACTTTCCGATGAGGAGAGAGCGTTTCTGGATCACGTCGCGGCACTGACCCTGGCCGGTAACGAAGCCTTCCCCCAGATACGCTCCACCTACGAAAACGACGCTCGATTGCGCATGCCGCCTGACTGGCAACCCTAGTGATGCTCACGCCACGATGCCGATCATGATCACCGGATTGACCTTCAACGTGCAACAATCCAGCACGGAAGACGGCCCGGGCATCCGCACCACTGTCTTCATGAAGGTAGGATGCTACGTTGCCCTGGAAGTCTTGAACATCTTAGGGGAGCCAGGGTTTCTGGAGCATGTGCGACGGATGGCCGGGCTGTTCCAGGAGGGTTTCGACCGACTGCAGAAGAAACACCCGGATCTGCTGGTGGAAGTTCGCCAGCGGGGGCTGATGATGGGCCTGAAGATGGCTAACGAAGCCTATGGCCCGTTGATGACCCTGGTCGGCTTCCGCCACGGCCTCCTCACCATTTACGCCAACCATGATCAATCGGTGAACCAGATCCTCCCGCCGTTGATCATTCAGAAAAACGAGGTGACGCAGGTGCTGGAGGCACTGGATCACATGCTCACCTGGTTAGAGGAGGCAACCCTGGCCCCAAGGCGATAAGTGGAGCACAAAGACACAAAGAAGGCGAAGAGAAGAATATAAAATAATGTTCAACTGCGCGTGTTGCGCTTTTTCTCTGGATGTGCTATCGTTCTAGAGGAACAGGCTAATGGCGGCCATCTGCCATCTTTTATCTGCCATCAGGGTATTGGCATGATCAGCACCGGAGTCGATATAATCGAGATTCACCGACTCCAGCGCGCCGTCGAGCGTTGGGGACAGCGGTTCCTGGCGCACGTATACACGCCGACCGAGGTCGCTTTCTGCCGGGGTCGGGTGGCCGAGCTGGCTGTCCGCTTTGCGGGCAAAGAGGCCATCTCCAAGGCCTTGGGCACCGGCATCTCCGGCATCTCCTGGCGGGAGATGGAGATACTTCCCGACGGCCGAGGCAAACCCTTGGTGTTCCTCCACGGCCACGCCGCTCAGCGGGCCCAGGAAATGGGGCTGGTGGAGTTCGCCATCAGCCTCTCCCACTCCAACGACCACGCCATCGCCTTCGTGGTGGCGGTGGGAAACTCCTGAGCTGCAGCGTCCCGTGTTTTCAGGCTTCACGGGCGTGTCCGGGGCTTTTCATTACTAGTACTAGTAGTAAAGGAATCGCCAGGACCGGAACCGTCGCCCTCCAAAAAGGGCTGGGTGCAAAGCACTCAGCCCTCTCTTTGTCTCCGGCGGGTAGGAGCCCAAAAACGTTGGGCTCTCACACGGCCAACGTGATTGGCCTGCTACCCTGGAACGTCACTACGGTGCCAGGCCTACCGCCGCCTGGCGCGAGGCTTGGCCGGCCTGGGTGTTGGTATCGGCGCCTTAGGGGCGGCCCTCCTGACGACGCCCCGAGGGGCCGTAGCTCCCGGGGTCCCCTTGGGGACTCCTGAGATGTCGCTCGGAACAACCCGCGTCTCCACCCGCCGGCGCTGGAAGGCGAGCACGGTGCCCAGGCCCACGACCAGAAGCCCGGCCCACAGGAGATTGATGGCCGGCTTTCGGAAGACCTCCACCGTCAACGATGCCGCCACCGGTGCGGGCTTGGCCGCGCCGGGTTCTCTGAGCCCCAACGCGATGGTGCCCTGGGTGGCGTTGATGGCCTCCAGGGAGACCACCAGTTTCCCATCGGGCAACGCGGCTTCCCGGTCTTGCCGCTTGCCGCTCTGGTCAAAGGCCAGGGTCGGCGAGATCACCCAGGTGACTCCTTGCCTGGTGACCTCTACTACCGCCGAAACCGCCGTGGGCCCGGCCTGCCCGCCGCTGTGGGGCGGGAAATCGAACCGGACAAAACGCAGGGTGTATTCGCCGTAGGGCTTGGACTCGCCCTTCTGCAACTCCAGCGCCCCCAGGTCCGCAGGCAAGCCCCCCGGGACGTAGTCTCCAGGAGCTATGTACAGGTCCTCTAGCAGGTACTTCTTCACCGAGGGCGTGCGGTATATCTGCTCCTCACTCTTGGGAAAGAGCCTGGGCTCCGCCACGAATTGCTCGGTCCCTCGGCTCACCTGGATCGGCAGCGAGTACCAGCCGGTGGCCGAGGGGCCCTGGATAGGCTCCAAGGCCAGGCTGTAACCGAAAGCCTGGGCGGCCTTGCCCTCCTCCAGTTTGACCTTGATGGACTGGCTATAGATCCCGGAGCCCACGATGCCCACCAGCGTCAGCCCCACGCCGATGTGGGCCAAGTACCCGCCCAGCTTCCAAAGCCCACCCGACCGAACGTCGACCAACGTCCGGACATTCACCGCCACGGCAAAGATGGCGAAGAACACGTAGGCCAGAACCCAGGGAAGGCTGAACCCCATCAAGGCGACAGCGATGGTGACCAATGCCGCCAGAGCGCCGGGTATGCTCAGCTTGCGAAAGAGATGCTCTCCTGAGCTTTCCCTCCAGCCCAGCACCGGGCACAAGGACAGGACCAGGGCCAGGAGCAGGGCCAGGGGAGCATTGGTGGCATTGTAGAATGATTCTGCCACTTTGGACGGCTGGCCCAAGAGGCCGGTGAAAATAGGCGTAGAGGTGCCGAGGATGACGATGGTCGCCGAGGCAGCCAACACCAACACGGTCAAGAGGAAGGCGAAATCCCTGGATATGACCCTCTCGTAGATCTGCCGGGCGGGAATCTCATTCCAGCGCTTGACCAGAAGCCAGGCGGAGGCCGATCCGAACAATACCATAAAGGCCAGCATGAGCTGCCCGTAGCCCTCGTTGCCGAAGGTGTGTACCGAGAAGTCAGACAGCACGCCGGAGCGGGTCAGAAAGGCGGCATAGGTGACCAACAGGAATGTGGCCACCGCCAGGACCAGATTCCACCGCCGCAGGCTGCCCCGGGCCTTCTGGACGATCATCCCGTGGAGCAGGGCGGTCCCGGTGAGCCAGGGCACCAGCGAGGAGTTCTCCACCGGGTCCCAGCCCCAATAACCGCCCCACCCCAGGGTCTCGTAGGCCCAGTAGCCGCCCAGGGCCAACCCAATCCCCAGGAAGAGCCAGGCGAAGAGGGCCCAGGGCCAGGCCCGTCGGTGCCAGCCATCGTAGTCCCGGCGCCACAGCCCGGCCAGGGCGTAGGCGAAGGGCAGGGCCAACCCGGCGTATCCCACGAACAGTATGGGCGGGTGCAACACCATCCACGGGTTCTGCAGCAGAGGATTCAGCCCTGCCCCGTCGGGCGGTGCCTCTCCCAACAGGCGAAAAGGGCTCTTGACGAAGAGCATCACCAGGAGGAAGATCTGGACCAGCAGGAAAAAAAGCATCACCTGGGGCTCGAAGTCGTCCTTCCTTCGCAAGAGGAAAAGGCCGTAGGCCAATCCCAGGGCCAGCCACAGGAGGAAGCTACCCTCTTGCCCCGCCCAGAAAGACGAGATGAGGTAAAACGGTTCCAGGTCTCGGGAGCTGTTGTAGAAAACGTATTCTACCTGGAATTGGTGATCCAGGATCAGGTACAAGAGATAAACACAAGCCAGGAAGGTGGCGCCGGCCAGGACGTAGAACGCTCCCCGGGCATAGGAGAGCATCTCGGTCCGTCCCCGGGCACCCTGGAAATAGTAAACAGCGGCCACCACGGCCGCCAGCAAGGCGGTCATCAGGAGCATGGTGCCCAAGATCATTTGCTCTGGCCTCCCGCCGGCCCCTGCTCCTGGTATTTGGAGGGGCATTTCACCAGAAGCTGCTTGGCCTGAAATACGCCGTTTTGATATTGACCCACCGCCACCACGCCCGTGGCCTG
>DYIS01000224.1 GCA_020723545.1 Ktedonobacter racemifer | reverse complement strand
CCGGGTGACGTTCACCAACTGGGCGTTCCCGGACTTGATCAAGAGAAGTCCCCGCAGGTAGTCCACCAGTTGGCGGTTGAACTGGCGCAGGTCAGCGCCGTCATTCATGACCTGGTTGATGAGCTGGATGCCGCCAGAGACCTCTCGTCGCAGCAGGTGATCCACCAGAGCACCCACCGACTGGTATGTCGTCATGCCCAGGACGGTCTGGACGTAGGAAAGGGTCAATCTCTCGCCGCCGAAGGCAGCCAACTGGTCCAGTAGGCTGATGGCATCCCGGTAGCTACCGGCCGCCGCCCGGCCGATGAGCTCCAGGGCGTCGTCGTCCACCTGGAGGCCCTCCTCCTGGCAGATGAAGCGCAGCCGGTCCAGGAGCTTGGCCAGGGGCACCCGCCGGAAGGGGAAGTGCTGGCAGCGCGAGACGATGGTGGCCGGCACCTTGTGGAACTCAGTGGTGGCCAGGATGAAGATGGCGTGGGACGGCGGCTCCTCCAGCGTTTTCAAGAGGGCGTTGAAGGCCTCCGTGGTGAGCATGTGCACTTCGTCGATGATGTAGACCTTGAACTTGGCCTGAGAAGGGGAATAGCCCACCTTCTCGCGCAGGTCGCGGATCTCGTCGATGCCGCGGTTGGAGGCAGCGTCGATCTCGATGAGATCCAGAGCGCGGCCGGAGTTGAAGGCCTGGCACGAGTCGCACTCGTTGCAGGGCTCGCCGCGGCCGTCGTTGTTCAGGCAATTCACCGCCTTGGCCAGGACCCGGGCGGTGGTGGTCTTGCCGGTGCCCCTCGGGCCAGAGAACAGATAGGCGTGGGTGATGCGGCCCGACTGCAAGGCATAGAGCAGGGTCTGGGTGATGTGCTCCTGGCCGCCGGTCTGGGCGAAGGTGCGGGGACGCCATTTGTTGTAGAGGGCCTGATGGGCCATTGAGCTCTCCATGAAGTTTCGCCCCTATAGTTTACCACCAAACCCTGGCGAAGACAAGGTAGAAATGCCCGATTTCGTGGTATAATTGATAGCGGTGCATCCCAGCGGAAAGGAGGTGAAGGCGATGGCCCAGCTAACCCAGCGCGATGTGGACATTTTGTTGCGAATATGGGACATGTCTCGCAGCGAACACATGGTACAGGCTCGGAACTGGATGTTCACCCAGTTTCACGTCAAGGACTTCGACGAGTTCAAGGTGAAACACCCCCGGGGCAGCCCCGAGTGGTCCATGTTCCACGAGGTGTGCAGCCACCTGGAGCTGTGCGGGGTGCTCATCAACCGGGGACTTTTGAATGAGGACCTGTACTTCGACCTGGTTGGCGGCATCGAGACCCTCTGGCATAAAGCCAAGAAGGTGATCTACGGCCTGCGGGAGGAGACCGACCCCCGCATGTACGAGAACTTCGAGCTCCTCTTCGAGCGCTGCATGAAGTGGCAGGAGGCCCACCCGCCCAAGAAGCCGAAGAAGGCCTGAGGGCGCTTCTTTAGAGCCTAAAGACTCCCGGAGACTCCGAGTCTCCGGGAGTCTTTACTCACAAGTTTACCATAGCCCGACCCAATTTTGGCTCCGCCTACTTAAGGGGCTTCTTGGCCGGCACGCCGGTGCGCCTCGGATACAGGTCGGGCGTGGCCTTCACCTTGTCCACCACCACCAACTGCCTGGGCTCGGTTCCTGGCAGGACCACCGGGATCTGCCCCCGCAAGAATCCTCCCAGGGCCGCCAGGGCCGCCAGGGCACCCCGAATCTCATCGTCGATGCCCGCCTTCTTCTGCGCAATGAAGGTCCCGCCCACCGCGCAAAAAGGCAGGCAGAACTCGGCCAGGACGGCCAGCTCGGCCACGGCCCGGGCCAGCACTACGTCGAAGGCCTCCCGATAGGCACTGCGGTGGGCCAACTCCTCGGCCCGCCCGGTGACGACGCTCACCTCAGTCAGCCCCAATTTCTGAACGACGTGGTTTATAAAGGCGGTCTTCTTGCTCGTAGCCTCCAGGAGCGTCAGCCGGAACTGCGGAAAGCAGATCTTTAAGGGGAGGCCGGGGAACCCAGCGCCGCTGCCCACGTCCAGGACCCGCCAGGGAGGGAATTGGGGCAGGAGGGTTGGCACGGATGGGGCTGGGGGTACGAGCCCCTGGACGCAGGTGAGTGAGTCCAAGAAGTGCTTCACCTGCACCCCCTGGTAGCTGGTGATGGCGGTGAGGTGGTGGACCTTGTTCCAGGCCACCAGCTCGGCGTAGTAGGTCTCAAAGGCCGAGAGCTGCCCGGCGGTCAGGTCGATCCCCAACTTGAGCGCGCCGGCTTGAAGGATTTTCATCACTTATCCTGCTGGCGGTTGGCTACTGCTGCCCTTATAGTGTATAATTATACCACTATTTTCCGGGAGCATGGTTGATGACCTCCAGTGAGATCAGGCGCCTGTTTCTCGAGTACTTCCAGTCCAAAGGTCATCTGGTCTATCCCAGCTCGTCCCTGGTCCCTCACGGCGACCCGACGTTGCTTTTGACCAGTGCTGGCATGGTACAGTTTAAGCCCTACTTCATGGGCGAGGCGGTGCCGCCCAACCCGCGGCTCGCCACCTCTCAGAAGTGCTTCCGCACGGTGGACATCGACACCGTGGGGAACGAACGCAACCTGACCTTCTTCGAGATGTTGGGCAACTTCTCCATCGGCGACTACTTCAAGGAGGACGCCATCGGCTACGCCTGGGAGCTGATGACGGAGGGCTATGGGCTCCCGGCAGAACGGCTCTGGGCCACGATTTACCCCGACGACGAGGAGGCCTTTGCCCTGTGGCAGAGGATCGCCGGACTGCCGCCCCAGCGCATCGTACGCCTGCGCGAGAACTGGTGGGGCCCCGCGGGGGAGACCGGCCCCTGCGGCCCGGACTCGGAGATCTTCCTGGACCGGGGCGCCGAGCACGGCTGCGGCCGGCCGGACTGCCAGCCTGGCTGTGACTGCGAGCGGTATCTGGAGATCTGGAACCTGGTGTTCATGCAGTACAACCAGGTGCCCGACAAGACGCGGATCCCGCTGCCCCAGCCCAGCATCGACACCGGCATGGGCCTGGAGCGCATGGCCATGCTGCTGAACGGCTGCACCTCGGTGTACGAGACCGACCTGTTCTTCCCGATCATCGAGAGGGCTCAGGCCCTGGTGGGGGCCAGGTACGGAGCCGACCCCAGGACCGACTATTCCCTGCGGGTCATCGCCGACCACAGTCGGGCGGTGGCCTTTCTCATCGGAGACGGCGTCCTCCCCTCCAACGAGGGCCGGGGCTACGTGCTGCGCCGCGTGCTCCGGCGGGCGGTGCGCCACGGCTACCGCCTGGGGATCAACGAGCCCTTCTTGGACAAGACCGCAGCGGTGGTGGTGGGGCTCATGGGCGATATCTATCCCGAGCTTGAGGCCAGGAGCGATTTCATCTACCGGGTGGCGCGCCAGGAGGAGGAACGCTTCCGGGAGAACCTGGAAAGCGGGCTAGGACGGCTGGAGGTGCTCTTCGGCGAGTTGGCAACCCGTGGGGAGAGGGTATTCTCAGGGCAGGAGGCCTTCAAGCTCTACGACACCTTCGGCTTCCCCATTGACGTGACCCGGGACCTGGCCGCCGAGCGGGGCCTGGTCCTGGACGAGGCCGCCTACGACGAGGCCATGTCCGCCCAGAGGGAGCGGGCCCGGGCGGCCCACCAGTTCAGCCTGGATGCCCGCCAGGAGGCTTATCGGGCCCTGGCCTTGCCCGAGACCCGGTTCCTAGGCTACGAGACCGTGGAAAGCAAGGGCAAGATCCTGTCGCTCCTGAGCCAGGGCGACCTGCGCTCCTGGGCCGAGGTGGGTGATGAGGTGGAGATCGTCCTGGACCAGACGCCGTTTTACGCCGAGAGCGGCGGCCAGGTGGGCGACACCGGGAAGGTCATAACGCCGGCCGGTCAGGTGGATATCTCCGATACCCAGAAGCTCCCGGGCGGGGTCTACGTCCACTACGGGCGCGTGACCGATGGAAAGGTGGAGGCGGGGGCCGAGGCCACGGCCATGGTGGACGTGGAGCGGCGGCTGGACATCGCTCGCAACCACACCGCCACCCATCTTTTGCATAAGGCCCTGCGGGAGGTGATGGGAAGCCAGGCCCAGCAGGCTGGCTCCCTGGTGGCGCCGGACCGGCTGCGCTTCGACTTCATCCACTTGAGCGCTCCCACCCCAGAGGAGCTGGAGAGGGTGGAGCGCATGGTGAACGCCGCCGTGCGCCAGGACATGCCCGTAGGCGTGGCGGTGAAGTCCTACGACCAGGCGGTGGCTGGAGGGGCCATAGCGCTCTTTGGGGAGAAGTACGGTGACACGGTGCGGGTGGTGAGTGTGGTGGCTGAGGAGGACGGCCCGCCCTACAGCCAGGAGCTCTGCGGCGGCACCCACCTGAGTCGCACCGGGCAGATCGGGACGTTCCTGGTCCTGAACGAGTCCAGCATTGGGGCGGGGTTGCGGCGCATCGAGGCTCTCACCGGCCGCGGGGCCGAGGAGCACGTGCGGCGCCGGGTAGAGTTGTTGGCGGTGCTGTCCAGGGAGCTTCAAACCCCGCAGGAGGCATTACCGGAACGCGTGGCTGAGTTGCAGCGGGAGCTGGCCAGAGCCCGC
>DYIS01000223.1 GCA_020723545.1 Ktedonobacter racemifer | reverse complement strand
GATTTTTCACCCCCGATACATTACACAGAATCAAAGTATCGGGGCAAAGGACACTGGGGTAATTTCGAAATTCGAATTTCGCAATTCGAAATTTACTTGCGCTCTTTGCGTCCTTTGCGGTTCAACTGCGTAACTTCTACTAGTAAAGAAACCGGGCCGGTCACGAGGCAGCACTAAGGAGCAGACTTCGACGATGTCGCTTCCTACCATCCTACGCCTGGGGCTGCGGCAATTGGCCGCAGGGATGCTCAGCGTCCTGGCCCTGGGCATCCTCAACCGGGTGATGAAGGTGGAAATGGGACTGGGACTGGGACTGGTGAGCCTGGTCATCGGCGCCCATTACTTTGCTGCACCGCTCAGCATCCCCCTGGGCCACCGCTCGGACCGGCGTCCATATTTCGGCCTGCACCGCACGCCCTACATCGCCGCAGGCACAGCCGTCACGGTGGTGGCCACGGCTCTGGCCCCCTTTGTCGCCTTTCTCATCGAGGGCCAGGACGGGTCGCCCACGGCAGCGGCCGTGGGCGTGCTCCTCTTCCTGGTCATGGGCGCGGGGATGTACACGGCCGGCACGGCCTACCTCTCCCTGCTGACCGACCTGACCCAGGAGGCCGAGCGAGGCAAGGTGATCTCTATCATTTGGTCCATGATGATGGCCGGCATCCTGGCCGGGGTCTTCTTAGGGGTGCAGGTGATGGGACATTACAGCCCCCCGGCGTTGGTGGCCCTTTTCCTGATGACGGCCGGGATCGTGGCCCTATGCACCGCCGTTGCTGTATGGGGGGTGGAGCGGCGGGGCAGCGAGGCTAAGCCCTCGGAGGAGGCCCAGAGCCTGCCCCAGGCGGTGGGCGTGCTGGCCGGCAGCCGCCAGGTGCAGCTCTTCTTCGGTTTCTTGTTCTGCGGCATCTTTTTCCTGTTCCTGCAACAGACGGCATTGGAGCCCTTCGGCGGCGATGTCTTCGGCATGAGCGTGCGGGAAACCACCCTCTTCAATGCCTTCCAGATGGTGGGGGTGCTGTTGGGGATGGGGGTGGCGGGGGCCTGGCTGTCCAAGCGGATGGGCCCACAATCCACCGCCGGCCTGGGGGCGCTCGGGGCCGCGGCCTCGTTTGCCTTGCTCACTGTGGCGTCGGCGGGACACCAGGTGATGCTGGTGCGCCCGGCCATCTTCCTGATGGGCCTGGGCATGGGGATCTTCAACGTGGGGGCCCTGTCCTTGATGATGGGCCTCACCGCCGCCGGGCGGGTGGGGCTCTTCATGGGTGCCTGGACGTTGGCCCAGGCCTTGGCCAACGGCCTCTCGGCCCTGGGCGGCGGGCTGATCCACGACCTGGGACTGGCCATGGCCGGGCAGGAGGGCCTGGCCTACGCCGCCGTCTTCGGCGTGGAGGCGGGCGGGCTGGGGCTAACCTTACTCCTGCTGGCACGCCTCAGCGTGGCCGAGTTCCGAGCTGAGGCGGTCGGCATAGCGGTGGTCTGAAGGCAAGCGCTGAGATTCTATGGATTAAGGATGACCCCGGCAAGAAATCGGGAACGGGGCGGTGGGGTGGCCCGGGTGGTCAAGGAGGTGAGGATGGGTGAACAAGAGGAACCTGGGCTTCCTGGTAAGCTTGCTCTTGCTCCTCTCGGCCGCTGTCACGGCGGGCACCGGACTCCTGTCGGAGGCATTGGACCTGAACGAGTTCGTCTACCACAAGTACTCTGGCTTTCTCACGGCCGGACTGGCTACCGCCCACGTCTATCTTAGGTGGCCCCGACTGCTGGCCTATCTCCGGGGGCGGGGGGCGGTGCTTCAGCCGGCCGGAAAGGTGGGGATGAGGCCCCCCACTGCAGGAGGTGGTCCCTTGAGCCGACGGGGGTTGCTGGGCCTGGCTCTGGGAGCAGTTGGTGGGTTCCTCCTCGGTCGGGTGACGGGGCTGGAGAAGGCGACGCCACTGGCCCGTGGCGCGGACATCGGAGAGGTGTATCACCAGTGGAGCAAGCCCGGCCTCCAGGATATCCTGGGCACGGTCTTGCACTGGGGACGGCAACCTGCCCGATATAAGGAATACGCCTGGGCCCAGGTGATCCCCCTGCCACCGGCCCAGGGCTCCCGGGGCCTGAGCCTGGAGGAGGCCATCGAGCGGCGGCGGTCGGCGCGGGACTACTCGGGAGAGCCCATGACCCTGGAGGAGCTGTCCCGGCTGCTCTATTACACCTGTGGCATCAACGAAGAGCGCTGGGGCCAAGGGCTGCGGACAGCGCCCTCGGCCGGGGCCTTGTATCCTATCGAGGTCTATCCCGTGGTGCATCACGTGGCCGACCTGGCCCCGGGGCTCTACCATTACAGCTACCCCAGCCACGCCCTGGAGCGGCTGAAGGAGGGGGACTACCGCCTGTCCATGGTCCGCCATGGGGTGGGGCAGGAGTTCCTGGGCTGGGCCAACGTGGTATTGGTCCTAGCCGCCATCTTCCAACGCACCCGCTGGAAGTATCAGGAGCGGACCTACCGCTACGTCCTGCTGGAGGCCGGCCACATCGGTCAGAACGCCTATCTGGCGGCCACGTCCATGGGCTTGGGGGCCTGCGCCGTGGGGGCCTTCTTCGACGATGACCTCAACCGGCTCTTGGAGGTGGACGGCACTCAAGAAGCGGTGATCTATCTCCTGGCAGTGGGAAAAAAGGCCTAACTCCTTACTTTAGTAGGACTTACGCAGTTGGAGATTTTTCACCCCCGATACATTACACAGAATCAAAGTATCGGGGCAAAGGACGCAAAGGACACTGGGGTAATTTCGAAATTCGAATTTCGCAATTCGAAATTTACTTGCGCTCTTTGCGTCCTTTGCGGTGCAACTGCGTAACTCCTATTTAGTTAAGAAAAGGAGCTACGCGCATGAGAATCACCGTGCCTTACGTGGGGCATCTTTGGGTAGCTCTGCGCGCCCTGGCCGCTCGAAGCGGCCTGGAGATGGTGGAGCCGCCACGCCCTAGCCAGCACACGGTCTCACTGGGGGTGCGCTACTCCCCGGAGTGGATGTGCTTCCCGTTCAAGGTGGTCCTGGGCAGCTTCATCGAGGCCATCGAACGAGGGGCCGACACGATTGTCATGGCTGAGGGTCCCCAGCTCTGCCGCCTGGGCTACTATGCCCGGCTCCACGAGCAGATCCTCCACGACCTGGGCTACACCCACGTCCGGGTTCTAACCTTCAACTGGCAAGAGGAGCAGATCCTGGGCTTCGCCCGGTTCCTGCGGTCTCTCCTGGGGAAAGAGAGGTCCTGGAAGGAGATCATCGGCCACCTCAAACACGGCCTGGAGCAACTGGTGCTCATCGAGGATGCGGAGAAACGGGTGCACTACCTCCGGCCCCGGGCCCGGGATTGGCGGGAGGTGAACCGCATCTGGCAGTTGGCTGGGCCCCGCATCTCGGCCGCCCTCACCAGCCAAGAGCTGAGGGAGGTGCGCCGCCAGCTTCTCGCCGAGCTGGAGGCGGTGGACCTGGACCCCCATGCCGATCCCCTCAGGGTCGGCTTCCTGGGGGAGTTCATCCTGGTCATTGACCCCTTCTTCAACCTCGATCTGGAGGACGAGTTGGGTCGGCGGGGAGTCGAGATAGTGCGTTCTTCCTGGATCGCCGGGTGGGCCAAGATCTGGCTCTTCGTGGAGATGCTGGGCCTCAGCCATGGCCAGGAGATCAAGAAAGCGGCCCATCCCTACCTGAAACGGGACGTGAGTGGGGAGGGGCTCCAGACCATCGGCGAGACGGTCCTCCATGCCCAGGAAGGCTTTCACGGTATCATTCACATCCAACCATTCACCTGTCTGCCGGAGATTATGGCCCAGAACATCTTGCCTCGGGTGCTGCGAGACCACGACATCCCGGTTCTGGAGATCATCATCGACGAGCAGATGGCCAAGACCGGTCTCATCACCCGCCTGGAGGCCTTCGTAGACCTCATGCAACGCCGCCGAAGTCGCGAGGCTCGGGCCACCAGGCCTGATTTATGAGGACTCAGGGACAATGATCCGCGTAGGTATCCCGCAAGCTCTTCTTTACTATCAGTATTACCCGATGTGGCAGGCCTTCTTCCAGGTCCTGGGGGCCGAGGTGGTTGTCTCTCCGCCCACCGCCCGGCCCGCGGTGGAGGCCGGCCTGGCCCGGATGGTGGCCGAGACCTGCCTGCCGGTGAAGGTTTATGCCGGCCACGTGCGCCATCTGCGAGAGCTTGGGGTGGACTGCGTCTTCGTCCCGGCCATCCGGGCCACCGAGCCGGGTCTCTTCAACTGCAGCAAGTTCCTGGGCCTGCCTGACCTGATCCGGGCTACGGTGGAAGACTGTCCACCTCTATTGGAGATCGACATTGACGTGGGGCAAGGCCGGGGAGCCCTGCAGCGGGCCATCTACCACCTGGGGCGGCCCTTTACCTGGAACCCGCTGCACATCCGGAAGGCGGCCCTGGCCGCCTGGGAGGCCCACCTGGGCTACCAGGCCCTCATGCGGGAGAGAAAGCTCACGCCGCCCGAGGCCATCGAGGGCTCAGGGGGTGAGGGCCATGCCCTAGACTCCCGGTGTCTGGCAGACACCGGGAGTCTAGTCATCGCCGTGGTCGGCCACCCTTACTGCCTGTACG
>DYIS01000222.1 GCA_020723545.1 Ktedonobacter racemifer | reverse complement strand
TCTGCGTTGGGAGAATTATAGCACAAACTGCGGGTCTTTTCACCACCCTGCGGCTATTTTTGACAATGGCGGCAGAACTCAGTGGTGCGCTGATTGATGATGATCTGGGAGATGTTGCTGCCACAATTGGGACACGGCAGCCCACCTCGGCCATGCACTCTCAGAAAATCTCTGATCTCGACATGAATGTTATCCCCCACCCTTTTAGACAGGATCTCAGTTGCCTCCGAGAGGACCTGACGTATCGCATGGTATAGCCGCTGGACATCGTCTGAGGAAAGCCCTGTGCGCTTGCGATAGGGATAGATACCGGCCACGAAGAGGATCTCGTCGGCATAGGCATTGCCGATCCCCGCCAGGAATTCCTGGTTAGTGATGATGGTCTTGATCTCTCCTCGATATTTCGCCAGTCGGTGGCGGAAAAGCTCCACAGTCAGCTCCTCGTCCCAGGCCTCAGGGCCCAGCTCGCTTATCCCAGGCACGGTTCTGACCTCATCTTCTCTCACCAGGTAGAGGCGGCCCATGACCTTGGAATCGAAGTATCGCAATTGGAAGCCGTTGGAGAAGTGAAACACGAAACAGGTGGCGGGATTGCGTTTCTCACTCGGCGGGCAATATTGCAACCTGCCCACCAGCATCAGGTGCATCACCAGGACCGCATCGCCGTCGAATTGCAGGATCAGATACTTGCCACGCCGCCGGGCCTCTTGAAAGCTATGCCCCTGGAGGCCAGCGATGAAGTCCTTGACCGGAGGGCGCCGTATAACCAGGGGCTGGATCACCTCGACTTTTTCAATGGAGGTGCCGACGAGTCTCTGGTTAAAAAAGGACTTGATGATTTCCAGATCGGGCAACTCGGGCACTGGCCGACCCTCCCGCCGAAATGAAATAGCCTCGCCACCCAAAACGGACGACTGATCCGGTTGACTTCACTTATGATAGCATAGTTTGCCGCCTTTGTCACCGAAGGCCGGGGCATGACCTCCAGCCTCTGATGTCCAGAAAAACCGTTACCATTTTGATTCCGAAAGCTCTTTCTGGTAGGCGAATAGGGCCGGCGTGCCACCGGTATGCAGGAATATCACCGTCTGGCCCGGGCCAAGCGTACCCTTCTTGACCAAATCGATAAGCCCGGCCATGGCCTTGCCAGTGTAGACAGGGTCCAGGAAGATGCCCTCGGTCTCTGCCACCAAGCGAATGGCGGCCCCCGTCTCGCGGGTGACGATGCCATAGCCCGGACCCACATAGTCGTCAAAAACGGTCAGCTCCTTGGCCTCCAGCGTTGGGCAACCCAATAGCCTTGCTGCCTCAGCGATCACCCCAATGACCATCTGCTGGAGTGGCTCAGATCTAAGGTCGGCGCTTATGCCCCAGATGGCAAAAGGAGCACCGAAAAGCTTCGCTCCCAATGCCAGCCCGCCCTGGGTGCCGCCGGAGCTGGAAGACGTTATCACACACGTTACGTTCAGCCGCTGCTGTCTGGCCTGCGCCTGCAACTCCTGAGCCGCCACCACGTAGCCCAGGGCGCCCAGGCCATTAGAGCCTCCCAGGGGGATGATGTACGGCCGGCCGCCTTCCGCCTCCACCTCCTCAGCTACCTGGATCAAGAGCTCATCTCTCTCCGCTGGGGTTGCCCATCGCACGAGCCTGACGTTAGCTCCAGTGAGGTCGTCCAACAACAGGTTGCCCTGCCGAGGGGTATCGGGGGCACCTCGGAGGACCAGGACAACCCGGAGCCCCAGCTTACGGGCTGCGGCGGCGGTGATGCGTGCGTGGTTGGATTGGGCGGCACCGGTGGTGACGACGGTATCCGCCCCTTTAGTCAACGCATCGGCCAGGAGGAACTCCAGCTTGCGCACCTTGTTGCCACCCAACCCCAGACCAATGAGGTCGTCGCGTTTGAACCAGACCTGGGGCCCGCCCAGAGCCCGAGTCAGGTTCGAGGCCCTCTCCAGCGGCGTTGGCAGATATCCAAGCTGAACCCTTGGGATCCCTTGGAAATCAATGTTCACCGCACTACCTCCAGCTACGGTCGCCTTGGTGCCATTATAGCATTGCGGCGTCGACTATGCTATGGTATACTCGCCGCCGTGGCCTTTCACCCGGAAATCGCCAGGGGAAACGCAGGTTGAACGCCTTTGACGTGGCTATAGGTCTGCTGGCGGGGCTGGTCCTGAGCGCCCTCATCGCCTGGGGTGGGTACGCCAAGCACTCCCTCTCTCGGAGCGGGATGCTGGGGGCCATATTGGTGGGGACCACCATCTTCGGCTTTGGCGGCTGGACCTGGGGGCTCGTGCTCATCGCTTTCTTTATCTCCTCCAGTTGGCTCTCGCGCTACAAATGGCGAGAGAAGGAGCACCTGGCGGAGAAGTTCGCCAAGACGGGACATCGAGACCTGGGCCAAACCCTGGCCAACGGCGGCTGGGCCGCCATCCTGGCCCTGTTCAATTTTTTCTACCCAAGCCCGGCCCTTTTCGCACTCTTCTTGGGCGCCATGGCCTCGGTCAACGCTGATACCTGGGCCACCGAACTGGGGGTGTTGAGCAAAAGCCCTCCCCGGTCGATAGCCAACGGCAAGATCGTGCCGGTAGGCACCTCGGGAGGCATCACCCTCCTGGGGTCCGGCGAGCGGAGGTTGACCTTCATCGGCCTGGTGGCGCTCTTGTTCGATCTCCTGAATTCTCTGGTCTTCCAGGTAAATCGCTCTGGCCCGGCCTTCCTCATCGTCGTGATCTCCCTGGCCGGCGGCCTGGCGGGAGCCATGTTTGACAGCTTGCTGGGGGCCAGGGCCCAGGGGATATACTACTGCCCTCGCTGCGACAAAGAAACGGAAAGGCGAACGCATTCGTGCGGCCAGGCCACGACCCAGGTCCGCGGTTGGCGCCGACTGGACAACGACGGGGTCAACTTCCTGAGCTCTATGGTAGGGAGCCTGACCGCCTATCTCTTGTGGCGTTGGTGGATGTAGTCTGGTGCTCTATCGCCACACCTGAACAGGCTTGAAGGCTATGCGGTCGTCCCCAACACGGCCCTGGCCATCCAGCACCGGGAGGCGCTGTCCGGTCTGGTAGTCGTACATGCCTGCCTCAATGATATAATCTCCGGCAGGGGCATTGGGGTCTACTTTGAATTCGTAGCGGTCAGCCAGGAACTCACCTGGCACCCAGGTATTAGTAGGAAAGAGGCCGTGGCCGGGGAGAGCGTCTTCCTGTCCCCAGATGCGGTTTTGTCCGTCCAGGAGATGCACGAAAACCGTATAGGACCTGGAAGGTGTCTCCAGTGCCTGCCAGTAGAGCGTGACGCTGATCGGCTCACCCGGCCTGACCGTAGTGGGGGCGACATCATAACCCAGGAAACGTACGCCGTTGGCAAGGTCGCGGACCAGGGAGTCCCGTGGATGCGGAGGGGTGAAGACATGGGGGCGCCCGGTGATCTCCCACCCCAGGACGTTGGGCGTGCGGCCCGGGACGAGCCCCTTTAGATCATCATCCAGAAGGGTGAGCTGCAGTAGCCCCTTGCCGGGCTTGGCGTCAACGGGGATCGGCAGGTCGTGATAGGTCCGCAGGAGCTCTCCCGGCCTCCACCGGCTGGTGGGATATTCGCCCTTGAGCAGGGTTTCGTCTAGCTCCCGCAGGGTTTCGCCGCCCGGGCGGACCATGCGCAGGCGCAGGACATAGTCTCTGGGAGCCGGCGCCGTGCACCTCCAGAAGGCGCTCAGCCGCAAGGTGTCCCCGGGATTCAGCTTCTCTTTGGCCGCTACCCCGATGAGTTGTATCTGGTTAGCCTCGATCGGAAACTGGATGGGCGGTCGAAATCCCGCCGGTGGCCTCTCCTTCCGTTCCCCCTGGATCACGCCGGCCACGACCTGCAGGCCCACCGGTTCCCCACCCGCTTCACGCAGCATGAAGTGGGTCCCCTTAAGCGTCTTTATCCCCAAGGCAACCCGGTAGGGCCGCGGGGGCGCATCCGCCGGCAAAAGGGGCTGGATCCCGCTGATCACCACGTCGCCGTATTCCCACTGCGAGGGCATCAGGGCCAGGTAGTTCTCCTCTGCCCACCGGTATTCCCCGTTATCCAACAGGTAAACGAAGATCAACGGGGGGTCCGCATCGGACCATCGGGCTTTAGCCGATATCCGCCAGTATAGGGTCAGATTGGCCCTCTCGCCGGCAGCAACCCGACTGGGCAGATCCACACCCAGGAATTCCACGTCGTTCTGGCTTCGGAGCGCCATGGGCCTCTCTGACTTTACACGACGCAACCCCTCGATGACCTCCGGCCCGGCCTGGTAGACCACAAAAGCGATGGCGCCCTGAGGGTCCAGCCCCCGATGAACCACTCTCATGCGCTGATAATAATGACCCAGGAGATCCGGTGAGGGCATACCGGTGGCCGGCAAGACGTAGGTCGCGGCCTGATTAACGGGCAAGGCGGGGAGCACCACGCTACGTTTGCCATCGTACCACCTCAGGCGATGCGGCTTCCCGGCCATAAGTCGCAGGCTCTGTTGGTCCAGGTCCGAGAAGTAAGCCGCCGACACAAACACCGGTGCCTCCAGCGCAACGCGATCTAAGTAGCGCGCGGCTTCGGCCAGGTCAGCCCGGTACACCTCCCTTACTTCCGGGTTCTTCGCCCAGACGACGAAATAGCCCCTATAGGTACTGAAACCACTGACGCCCATCAACAATGCAGCTCCAGCCAGCA
>DYIS01000221.1:3124-4708 GCA_020723545.1 Ktedonobacter racemifer | reverse complement strand
CAACGATATCCCGGTGCCCTTCGTCAACTACTGGACCTACGACTACCTGGTCAAGCCGTACGTCATCGGCGCCAAGGAGAACTTCACCTCCAGCGATGCCGCCTGGCCGGGTAACTTCAACGGGCCGGTCTGGACGTTTGACATTGACCTGGGCAAGGTCGGGCCAGGCTATCCCGGCAAGTAACCTTCCCGCTGTGGGTTCGCAGGCCTCCGAGGTCTGGCGGGACCTCGGAGGCCTGGTTAAGTTGGTCGCTAGAAGCGACCGGCTCAAGCAGGTTCGAGTTGGCTTCAAGCCTACTTCCACCTGACGTAGCCGCCGAATTCCATTCGGCGGCGGGCACTATGGAGGCCATCTCCCCTGGAGGCGACATCACCTTGACCTCCGGGGATGCTGGCGAGCAAGAATGACTCAATACCTGATTCGTCGTGTCCTCTGGCTGGTGCCGGTTCTTTTTGTCATTACCCTGGTGACCTTCATCATCATGCACGCTACACCCGGTGGCCCGTTTGACCTGGACCCCACCAAGACCAGCGAGCAGATCGTCAAGCGGCTGGAACAGTCGTTTGGCCTGAACAAGTCTCTCTTCCTCAATACTGCCGCCTTCCAGGAAACCCTGGCGCAAAGCGGGAATTGGCTGGAGGCGATACCGCAGCTCTTTGACGCCCAATTTGAGAATTATCTGGGGAGCTTGCTGCGGGGCGATCTGGGGCCCTCCTACCGCTTCCGGGGACGGCAGGTGAACGAGATTATCTTCCAACCACCGGCGGGGCGCCCCATCTGGGAGAGCCGTATGGGTACCACGGCCGTCCTGGGCATCCTGGCGCTCCTCTATGCCCTGGCTCTTGGCCTCCCTCTGGGCGTTCTTGCTGCCCTGAGGCAGAACTCCTGGGTGGACCATCTCTGCCTCTTCATCGCCACGGTCGGCTACGGCATTCCCAACTTCGTCCTGAGCATTTTTCTGATTATTATCCTGGCGGTTTGGCTTGACCTGGTTAAGGTCATTGAGCTGGACTACTGGAGTCGCTGGCAGCCCTGGGTGCTCCCCACCATTGTCCTGGGGACGCCCACGGGGGCTTTTCTGACCCGCCTCACCCGGGCCAGCATGTTGGAAGTGATGCGCATGGATTACGTGCGTACGGCACGGGCCAAGGGGTTGCTGGAGCGCATGGTGGTCCTCCGCCACATGGTGCGCAACGCCTTGATCCAGGTGGCCACCTATATCGGGCCAGCCCTGGCCGGGCTAGTGACCGGTTCGTTTATTATTGAGAGCCAATTCCTGGTCACGGGCATCGGGCGACTGTTTGTGGAGTCCATCTTTCGCCGGGATTATACCATTATTATGGCCCTGACCCTGGTCTACGCCTTGTTGGTCGCCCTGGCCAATCTGGGGGTAGACCTGGTGTACGTACTTCTGGACCCGCGCATCAAGCTGGAAAAGAGAGGAGGTTAATCAGGAATGGCAGCCGTCGCCGAGACTCATGCTCAGCCCACGAGCCTGGTGCGAGCATTCCCGACCCGCAAACCTGCAAGCCTTTGGAGCGATGCCTGGCGACGGCTCCTCCGCAACCGGGCTTCCATGGTCG
>DYIS01000221.1:0-3114 GCA_020723545.1 Ktedonobacter racemifer | reverse complement strand
GATCATAGCCTTCTTCGCTCTGGTGGCCCTGCTGGCCCCTCTTATCGCCCCGCATAATGCCCTGCAATACTATGCCGGCAACACCTTCCGCGCGCCGGCCTGGGTCACCTTGCCCAACGATCCCCGTACCGGCGATTGGCGGTTTCCCTTGGGCACCGATGCTATCGGGCGCGACGTCTTGAGCCGGCTTATCTTCGGCACGCGCACCTCCATGATCGCTGGTTTCATCCCTATGTTCATCATCGTCAGCATCGGCACCCTGATCGGCATGATCGCGGGCTTCGCCGGTGGCCGGGTGGATAACCTGCTGATGCGCTTTACCGACGTTGTGTACGCTTTTCCGGACCTGCTGTTTATCATCATCATGATGACTGCACTGCGGGATACGGCTATTGGTAACCTCCTCAACGGTCTGGTGTTACTCTTCATTTCCCTTTCCATCGTGAACTGGGTTACCGTGGCCAGGCTGGTGCGTGGCCAGGTCCTTTCATTAAAGGAGAAAGAATTTATCGAGGCTGCCCATATGATCGGAGCCAGCAACAGCCAGATAATGTGGCGGCATTTGCTTCCCAACTCCCTGGCACCGATTATCGTCGCCGCTGCCTTTGCTGTCCCGCAAGCGATCCTGGCTGAGGCAGTGCTGGGCTATCTCGGCCTCGGCATGCGTCCCCCCACCGACCCTAACTCGCTTTTCCCTACCAGTTGGGGTTCCATGCTCTTGGAGGGGCGCGATGCCATTAATGCCCAGATCTGGCTCCTTCTGTCACCGGCTATCTGTATCGCAACGATCATGCTGTCCTTTACCTTTATGGGCGATGGGTTGCGAGATGCCCTGGACCCTATGATGCGCGGGAGGAGTTAGACATTCAGTCGAGACAGAGAAGGAGATTTCATGGGCATCCTGGGCCCCCTGATCGTGGCGGAGACCCTGGCTATTCCCACCTATATCAGCTATGAGGCCTTCTTGAGCTTCATCGGCCTGGGGGTAAACCCGCCGACGCCTAGCTGGGGCTCCATGATCGCCGATGGTGCCATGTCCATACGCTCGTACCCTAACCAGGCCATCTTCCCTGCCCTGGCCCTGGCCATTACCATGTTCGCCTTTAACTTCCTGGGCGATGGCCTGCGGGACGCCTTCGATCCCCGGCTCCGGGGAACCGGTAAGTAGAGGTGGTAACATTCTTTAGTACTAGAAGTGGCATAAAGGCCCTGGGCCTGGTGCTCGTCGCACTGAGCATATTCGGCTGCACCTTGCCCTGCCAGGTGCTGCCCTTTCCCATCAGGACGCCGGTGCCCGGCATCCCCACCAAGACTCCGGCGGGGGCCGCCCCCACTATGGCGCCACTACCCGAGCAGGGCCAGGTTCTGCGCCTGCCCGGCAGCGAGCCCCAGACCCTGGACCCGGCCCTGGTGGAGGACGTTGACTCCTCGGAGTACGTGGTGGAGATCTTCAGCGGCCTGGTGTCGCTGAACGAGAGGCTGGAGGTGGTCCCGGACATAGCCGAGAAGTGGGAGGTGAGCGCGGACGGCAAGAGCTACACCTTCCACTTGAGAAAGGACGTCCGCTTCCACGACGGCAAGGCCGTGACGGCGGCGGACTTCAAGTATTCGCTGGAGCGGGTTTGCGACCCGAGGCTGGCCTCCAAGGTGGCCGCCACCTACCTGGGGGACATCGTGGGGGTGAAGGAGGTCTTGGCCGGAAAGGCAAAGGAGATCGCCGGGTTGAAGCTCCGCGACGACTATACCCTGGAGTTGACCATCGACCAGCCCAAGAGCTATTTCCTGGCCAAGCTCACCTATCCCACCGCCTTCGTGGTGGACAAGGCCAACGTGGAAGGCGGAGGGAAGGGCTGGTACGAGCGTCCCAATGGTACCGGGCCTTTCAAGCTGGCGGAGTGGAAGGAGGACGAGCTCATCGTCCTTAAGCGCAATGAGCTATACTACGGCGGAGCCCCGGCCCTGGGCGAAGTCAGTTACATCCTGGATGCCACGCTGGACATGTACGAGCAGGGCGAATTGGACCTGGCGTATGTGGGGGGCGCCAGCCTGGAGAGGGTGCAGGATCCCGCCAATCCCCTGCACCGGGAATTGACGGTAACGCCGGAGCTGAGCATAACCTACATCGGCTTCAACGTGGAAAAGCCTCCTTTCGACGACGTAAAGGTGCGCCAGGCCTTCGCCCACGCCACCAACAAGGAGAAGCTGGTGACGGTATTCTGGCGGGGCTCCCGGAGGAAGGCGGAGGGTTTGCTCCCGCCGGGCATGCCCGGCTATGACGGGGCATTCAAAGGGCTTCCCTTCGACCCGGCCCGGGCCAAGAGCCTGATCGCCGAGTCGAAGTATCGGGAGGTGGCTGGCCTGCCGCCGGTCACCATAACCACCATCGGCAGCGGGGGGACCAGCCCCTATGCCACTGCCCTGGCGGAGATGTTCAAGCAAAACCTAGGGGTAAATGTGGCCATACAACAGGTGGAATCGGCCGAGAGGTACTACGGCGAACTGGCGAAGGGCCGGTATCAGCTCTTCACTTTCGGCTGGATCGCCGACTATCCCGACCCCCAGGACTTCCTGGACATACTCTTTCATAGCGAGAGCTCGGCCATATACGGGACGAACTATCATAACCCCGAGTACGACCGAATCGTGGGCGAGGCCAGAGCGGAGCTGGATCAAGACACGCGGATGGGCCTGTACAAGAAAGCGCAGGCGTTGTTGATCAACGACGCGCCGTGCGTGCCGATCTCCTATAACGTGCGGTATACCCTTACCAAGCCTTATGTAAAGGGCGTGATCCATGCGCCCCTCACCCTGGCCTGGCTCAGATACGTGAGTATCCAGCACAAGGTAGACTAGCATATCCGTAATCCGTTTTTCGCATCCGTTAAGGAGGATTGCATGGGGACGTTGTTGCAGGTAAAGAATCTCAAGACGCAATTCTTCACCCAGGATGGGGTCGTCAAGGCGGTGGATGACGTCTCCTTCGATCTGGACGAGGGGGAGACTTTGGGCATAGTAGGGGAGAGCGGGTGTGGCAAGAGCGTCACCGTGCTCTCGGTCATGCGGCTCATCCCCCAACCGCCGGGCAAGATCGTGGGTGGGCAGGTGATCTTCGAC
>DYIS01000220.1 GCA_020723545.1 Ktedonobacter racemifer | reverse complement strand
GTGAATCAGAGGCTGTAGGAAGGGAGAAGGCTCTTATGCCTGAGAACGCATTCTATACTAGTAAAGACTGCATCCGCCTGGGGACCACCTGCGACCTTTCGGGGCCTAACGCCTACATCGGCATGGCAGCCTTCCGAGGATACTCGGCGTATTACCGATATGTGAATGGCCGCGGTGGGGTGCACGGCCGCCAGATCGATCTCCTTGTGGAGGACGATGCCTTTGACCCCGAGCGCACCAGGGCCGCGGTGCGCAAGCTGGTGGAAGAGGACCAGGTCTTCGCCATCGTCTCGCCCCTGGGGACACCCACCAATCTGGCGGTGATGGACTATCTGCTGGCCCGCCAGGTGCCGGTGGTCTCGCCTCACACCGGAGCGTCCATCTGGGCCCTTCCGCCTAAGCGCACCTACTTCGCCCTGCAGCCCAACTATCAGGTGGAGGGCCGTCTCCTGGCCCAGTACGCGCTGGAGTTGGGGGCCAGGAGGCCAGCCTTCTATGCCGTGGACGATCTGTTCGGCCAGGAGGGCAGCACCGCCTTTGACGCCGAGCTAAAGGGAGCGGGGGTGGAGCCGGCGGCTCGGGCCCTGCACCCGGCCCGGGAGTCGGCCCCACGGCGCTGGATCGAGGAGTTAGCCGCGGCCCAGCCCGACCTGGTGGCCCTCTTCACCTACGTTAAGCCCGCGGCGGACCTCCTGGCCCTGGCCTACCGCCGGGGTTTTCGGCCCCGTTGGCTGGGGAGCTACGTCCTATCTGGGCCGGAGATCTTCCTTTTGGCTGGCCGCGAAGCGCTGGAGGGAATGGTGGTTACCACTTATCCGCTGGGGCCGCGAGGACATCGAGGCCTCATCCTTTTTGAGAAGCTATTGGCCCGAGACCCCATCGGGGCGCCGCCGGGCACCCACAGCCGCATCGGCTATGCCGCGGCGCAACTGGTAGTGGAGGGGCTAGAGCGGGCCGGGCGGGACCTGACCCGAGACGGGTTCATCGCGGCCCTGGAATCGCTTCGGGACTGGACAGGGGGGCTCTTGCCGCCCATCAGCTACTCTCCTGGCGACCGCCGGGGCCTCACCAGCCTGGGCCTGCGCCGGGCCAAGGAGGGAAATTGGATCGTAGAGCGAGACCGGTACGAGCTTCGGGAATAGTTGCCTGGAGGTCATCGCTGGCGCCGGGCACCAGCTTCTTTACTAGTGAAGAAAGCCTTGTTCCTGGGACACTTGAGCAAACAAGGAGGGGTTGTCATGGCTAAAGAATCTCTGTTAAAGGGTATCTATTCTCGGACGGTCCCCACCTCCCGGCTCAGAACGCATCTCCTTGCCCACGGGCCAGAAAACGGCGTGCCGGTGGTGTTCCTGCATGGCAACGTGTCCTCGGCCCGGTTCTGGGAGGAGACCATGCTGGCCCTGCCGCCGCGTTATCGGGCCATCGCCCCGGACCTGCGGGGCTACGGAGATACCGAGGCGATAGCCCTGGACGCCGTCAGGGGGCTACGAGATTGGTCCGACGACCTGTGGGCGCTGTCCCAGGCCCTGGGCTTGACCACTGACGGCGCCAGGTGCCACCTCGTCGGCTGGTCCATGGGAGCGGGGGTAGCCATGCAGTACGCCATTGACCATCCAACCGACCTGGCCTCGCTCACTTTCATTGACCCGGTCTCGCCCTACGGTTTCGGCGGGACCAAGGATGTGGCGGGCACGCCGTGCTACCCGGACTTCGCCGGCTCGGGCGGAGGGACGGCCAACCCCGATTTCATCAGGTTCCTGGCTGCCGGCGAGCGGGGCAGCGATAACCCCAATTGCCCGCGTAGCGTGTTGAATGCTTTTTACTTCAAGCCACCGTTCAGGGCCGCGCCAGAGCGCGAGGAGGTCGTCGTCTCGGCCATGCTCAGCACCCGTATCGGCGAGGGGTTCTATCCCGGGGATATGGTGCCCTCGCCGAATTGGCCCGGCGTGGCGCCGGGGACCAAGGGGATCAACAACGCTATGTCGCCCCGGTATTGCAACCTCAGCGGCTTCGCCAAGATCCAGCCCAAGCCGGACGTGCTGTGGATACGCGGTGGCGACGACCAGATCGTGTCGGACACCTCCCTGTTCGATTTTGGATTCCTCGGCCAACTCGGGGCGGTGCCCGGCTGGCCGGGGACGGAGATCTACCCGCCGCAGCCCATGGTGGGCCAGACTCGGGCGCTATTGGAGGCCTATCGTCGAGAGGGCGGCAAATGGAACGAAGAGGTGGTCGCCGGGGCTGGGCATTCGCCCCACATTGAAAAACCAGAGGAATTCCGTAAGGCCTTTTTCGCGTTCCTGGAAGGGCATGGCTAGCGTGCGCCCAGAGAGCCGTCCCCACACCGCCCGTTGGGCCCGGGGATTCGTTACTGGTTAGGACTTACGCAGTTGGAGATTTTTCACCGCAAAGAGCGCAAAGGACGCAAGGGACACTATAAATTCTCTGCGCTCTTTGCCCCGATACATTACACAGAATCAAAGTATCAGGGCTTTGCGTCCTTTGCGGTTCAACTGCGTAACTCCTACTGGTAAAGAAACTGGGGCATCTTTCAGCCGGCACCAGGCCACGCCAGCGAGGTGCAATCGAATGTTCAAGAAGGTCCTCGTTGCGAATCGAGGTGAGATCGCCGTCCGGGTGCTCCGGGCTTGTCGGGAGCTGGGCCTGGCCACCGTGGCCGTGTACTCCGACATCGACCGGGGTTGCCTGCACGTGCGCTACGCCGATGAGGCCTACCCCATCGGCCCCGCGCCGGCCCCGGACAGCTACCTGCGTATGGATCGCATCGTCGACGTGGCCAAGAGGGCCAAGGCCGATGCCATCCACCCGGGCTACGGCTTCTTGGCCGAGAACGCTGCCTTCGCCCGGGCCTGCCAGGAGGCAGGCATCGTCTTCGTGGGGCCGGACCCCGGTGCCATCCAGATGGCTGGGGACAAGATCGCCGCCCGGCGCACCATGCAGGCAGCGGGCTTACCGGTGGTGCCGGGCACCGACCGGGCCCTCCTGGACGAAGAGGTGGCACCGGAGGCGGAGAGGATCGGCTACTCGCTTTTGATCAAGGCCGCGGCGGGCGGTGGGGGCAAGGGCATGCGCATTGCCTGCCGTCCCGAGGAATTGCCTTCGGCCCTGAGCGCCGCCCGTCGGGAGGCTCAGGCCGCTTTCGGCGATAGCACGGTGTACATCGAACGGGTCGTCACCGGCGCCCGGCATATAGAGTTCCAGATCATGGCCGACCAGCACGGAAACGTGATCCACCTGGGGGAGCGGGAGTGCTCCATCCAGCGCCGCCACCAGAAGCTCATCGAGGAGGCGCCCTCGGTGGCCCTGACCCCGGAACTACGGGAAGCCATGGGCCAGGCCGCGGTGCGCGCGGCCCGAGCGATTGGCTATTCCAGCCTGGGGACGGTGGAGTTCCTGCTGGATAGGAGCAAGAATTTCTATTTCCTGGAGATGAACACCCGCCTGCAGGTGGAGCACCCGGTCACTGAGCTGGTCAGTGGGATAGACCTGGTCAAAGAGCAATTGCGCATAGCCTCAGGCCGGAGGCTACGCTATCGCCAGGAGGATATTAAGCTGAAAGGTTGGGCCATCGAGTGCCGCATTACCGCCGAGGCCCCGTACAACGATTTCTTGCCTTCCATCGGGAAGATCACCGGCCTGTACGAGCCCACGGGGCCCGGCGTTCGGGTGGACTCGGGCATCTATGAGGGGTTTGAGGTCTCTCTCTATTATGACCCGCTGATCGCCAAGGTGGCAGCCTGGGGTGAGAGCCGCGGGGAGGCCATATTACGCATGCGCCGGGCCTTGAACGAGTACCAGGTGGTGGGCGTCAAGACAAATATCCCTTTTCATCAGATGGTCCTGAATAACCTTCGCTTTATCCGCGGGGCCTTCGACACCAGCTTCCTGGAGGCAATGGATCTGGTGAAGGCGAGCCGGGAGGATGACCTCTCCGCCGTCGCTGTGGCGGCGGCGCTATTGGCGAGCCAAAGGCGGCCCGCTATGAAGCTGCCTGCTGCTTCCGGTGAACAGCTTTCTCCCTGGAGGCGTGCTGGCCGCTGGAGGGTGGTGCCCAGGTGAGGTACATCGTCAACGTGGACGGCAAAGACATCCCGTTAGAAGTGGCGGAGGACGGCACGGTGAGCCTGGGAGGCCGTGGCCACCAGGTGAGTTTGCAGAGCATCGACGGGGCTCATCTGTTTTCGTTGCTCATCGACAATCGGTCATACGAGCTGTACGTCGAGGAGAAGGAAGGGGAATTTCAGGTCCTCTTAAGGGGTGAGATGCACGTGGCGCGGGTGGGTTCTTTGCTAGCGAAGAAAACCCCAGCCGTGGCGCCCCGGGAGGCCCCCACCGGTGAGGCGGTAATCAAGGCCCCCATGCCGGGGCTGGTGGTGAGCGTCCTGGTGGAGAACGGCCAAGGGGTGCGGGCCAACCAGGGGCTCGTCATCCTGGAGGCCATGAAGATGGATAACGAGCTGCGATCTCCCCGGGAGGGCACGGTCCACGGCCTGCGCGTGGCCGCTGGGGATAAGGTGGAGCAAGGGGAAATCCTGGCGATGGTAAAGTGATGAGCGGCGAGCGTGCGGTGACAGGCGGGTTGTTTTCGTCGCCTGTTTCTTGCTAGTGCAAGGAACGGAGCCTCACTTCCTTCCAAGGAGAGAACCAGGATGCCAGAGATTACACCTCGCAGTGACTTCCAGATCGGGGAGAAGGCAGAGTTCAGCAAGACGATCACCGAGTCGGAT
>DYIS01000219.1:842-4754 GCA_020723545.1 Ktedonobacter racemifer | reverse complement strand
CTGCCTGCCATATCTGCCTGGCGTTCATTGCTCGTTCCCTCCGGCGGGCTAGGTCAAATTGCGCCGGGTGGTCCCACGGTCAGGGACAGGTAGTGGAAGTTGGCAAAGCGATTGTGTCTTTGGAGCGCTGCTGTGCCCGGTTTCTTTACCAGTAAAGAATCGGGACGATATGCACTCCGGGATGTGGGGAAAGGAATAAATAAGTCCGTCAACCGCATCCGGGACTGCCGCGCTACGGCACCCGCGTATCCTAACAAAAAACGCCCTGGCGTTCAAGGCATTTTTGGGCGAAAGCGCTGGGTGCCGGAAATTTAAGGCAATTTATTGTCAAGGCTTGGGCAGCACGTGGATGGCGCTCTTCTTTAGGGACACGATGGCCCTCCTGGCGCTGGCCAGCCCCAGACGCTCGTAGGCGTGGCTTGGCAGCAGGACCTCCAGATGGTAGTCGTCCTCCGGCAAGGCGTCGGCTTTGAAGAAGATGGTATAGGTTGCCCCCCGGGTGACCTCCCGGACCACGCTGCCTGAGAGCAGGTTCTCTTTGACGCTGTCCCCGCGGGGCCGGTCCGGGCGCACCACCATCACCTCTTCCGGACGGATGCAGAAGCTCACCTGGTCGCCCCGGGCCAGGCCCTCGGCCAGGGCCACCACCCCTTGGCCGCACCAGGTGATGTGCACCTCCCGGCCCTTGACCTCCAGTACCTGGCCGTCGAAGATGTTCCTGGTCCCGGTAAAGCGCGCCACCGCGCGAGTGGCCGGCCGCTGGTAGACCTCCTGCTTCGGACCGATCTGCTCCAGCCTTCCATCGTTGATGACCGCCATGCGGTCGCCCAGGGCGAAGGCATCGGCCAGGAGGTGGGTGACGTAGATCACGCTCAAGCCCATCTCGCGCTGTAAGCCCAAGAGTTCTCCCTGCAGCTTTTCTCTCACCGCGCTGTCCAGGGCGGAAAAGGGCTCGTCGAGGAGCAGAACCACGGGCTCGATCATCAGGGCCCGGGCGATGGCCACCCTCTGCTGCTGTCCGCCCGAGAGCTGTGCCGGATAGCGGGCCTCTAGTCCCTGGAGACGCATGCGCTCCAGGAGCCTCCGTGTCTTGTCCTCCAGGCCCGGCCGGCCCCGGCCGCCATAGGCGATGTTCTGGGCCACGGTGAGGTGTGGGAAGAGGGCGTAATTCTGGAAGACGTAGCCTATGCCCCGGCGGTGGGCGGGGACGTTCCACTGGACTCTTCCGCCCTCCGCCTGGAAAAAAGTCTGGCCGTTGACCCGGATGAGTCCCTGGTCCGGCTCCATCAAGCCGGCAATGCATTGCAGGGTCAGGCTCTTGCCGGCGCCGCAGGGCCCGAAGAGCACCAGTATCTCTCGCCCCGCGGTGAAGGCCAGCTTCAGGTGGAAGTCGCCGAGCTTCTTGGCGATGTCTATCTCCAGCATGCCCTCACCAGGACCTTTGGGCGCGGTTCACCAGCCAGATGACCGCAAAGGCCACCAGGGTCACCGCCAGGACCAGGGCGTTGGCCTGATCCAGCCGGCCCAGTTGCACCGCATCGTAGATGGCCAGCGGTATGGTTTGGGTCTTGTTCGGGATGTTCCCCGCCACCATCAAGGTGGCGCCGAATTCTCCCAGGGCCCGGGCGAAGGCCAGGATCATCCCCGCCAAGATACCCCGGCGCGCCAGGGGGATGGTCACCCGGAGCATCACCTCCCATTCCGCCGAGCCCAGGGTTCGCGCCGCCTTTTCCACCTCGGGATTCACCCCTTCGATGGCGGCCTTGCTGGCGCGCACCATCAGGGGCAGGGCCATCACTGCCGAGGCTATGGCCGCCGCAGGCCAGGTGAACAGGATGTTGATCGAAAAGAGGCGGCCCAAGGGACCCTCTTTGCCCAGGGCCGAGAGCAGGTAGAATCCCACCACCGTAGGAGGCAGTACCAGGGGGAGGCTCACCAGGGTCTCGATCAGGCTCTGGCCCGGGAAGCGGCGCCGGGCAAACCAGAGGGCCAGAGCCAGGCCGGCCAGGGAGGCCAGGGCAGTGGCCACCGCCGTCACTTTCAAGGATATGATCAACGGCTGCCAGATCATCTTCTCTTCTCCTCTTCGGGCAGGGCGAAACCGTATCTGGACAGGATGGACCGCCCTGACGGCGCGGCCAGGAAGGCCAGGAATCCTCGGGCCGCGCCCTCGTTGCGGGAACCTTTTATCACCGCCGCGGGCTGGCGCAACGGGTGGTGTAGTTCCTGGGGGACCAGGATGTAGCGTCCCGGGGAGTTAACGCACAAGGACAGTGCCAGGAAGGCGGCGTCTACGTTGCCGGTCTCGGCGTACTGTTGGGCCTGCCGCACGTTTTCGCTGAAGACGAGCTTGTGATATAGTGAGCCCCAAAGGCCGCTATTCACCAGGGTTTCCTTTGCGGCGATGCCGTAGGGGGCGTGGTCGGGGTTGGCCAGGGCGATGCGCTGGACCTCGGGGCGGAGAAGGTCTGGCAGGGATTCCAGACGCAGAGGGCTCTCGCTCGGGGTCCACAGGGCCAAGCGCCCCTGGGCATAGACGAACTTGGTGTCCGGCAGGACAAGCCCCCGGGCCTCCAGCCCGTTCACGTATCCCTCGTCGGCGGCGGCGAACACGTCCACCGGAGCACCCTGCGCGATCTGCTGGGCCAACTGTCCGCTGGAGCCGAGGAGCAGGATGACCCTGGTGCCGGAGGAGGCCTGGAAGGCCCGGGCCATCTCGGCGAAGGCCCCTGTCAGGTCCGCCGCCGCGGCCACTGTGATCTCGGCCGCTGGCCCCGGGGTGCCACAGCCACCCGCCAACCCGGGCACCGTGCCCAGAAGCAGCCCCAGGATAGCCCATGCAGGGCTGAGCCAGTGAATGCGTCCGGCCATGAAAGGCGATACCTAACCCTTCTTTTCTCCCTGGATCTCCTTGGCCGTGTCCTCCAACCCCGAGGCGGCCTGCTTGAACTCCCGTATCGCCTTGCCCACTGCCTTCCCGATGTCCGGCAGCTTGCCGGGGCCAAAGATGATCAGGGCCACCACCAGGATGATCACTAGTTCAGGCAACCCCAAGCTTGGCATGTTTTCCTCCCATGCGTTTAATAAGCGGGGCGGGCACTCTGCCGGCAGATGTGGCAGAGCCCCTCTCCCTCACGAGCGGCGAACTTTTCGCCGCAAACGGCGCAATCGGCCAGCTTGCCGGAAAGCAGAGGAACCGCCGTGCCTGGCTGCAGTTCCCGTGCCTCTGCCAGGCTGGATACCTTCGCTGCCCCAGCCGGGCAGATGAGCTGGCAGGCCCGGCAGGCGGTGCCCAGGCACTCCGCCGAGGTGAAGGACAGGACGAACTGCCGGGCGTCTTTCTCCAGGCCCAGGGCTCCCGTGATGCACTGCTTTGCACACAGCCCACAGGCCTCGCACTGGGCGGATATGGCCAGGCTGCCGAAGGGCAGGCCCGACAGGTCCTGTTCTTTACCAGCAAAGAACGCCTCCGCCAGGAGGCTCACGAGGAGCGCCCGCTCTTCTCGCCCCGGGGCCCCCGTCGCCCGCGCGTTCGCGTCTCCCGGGCGGTTCAGGATTCCCAGGAGGCCTCTGGCCGCCTCCCGGCGCAGGGCACCGAAGAAGTCCCGGCGCGAGTAGGCTGGCCTCTCTGGGTCCAGCACCAGGGCTGTGGCCGCGCTGTCGGCCAGGCCTTCCTGCCGCAGCCGGTAGGTGTGGATGGCCGCGGTCCCAGAGAGGCCCAGGGCCCGATTTACGGCGGTGACCAAACCCAGATAGTGGTAGCGCACGCTACCCAGCGGGCAATCCTGGCAGCCCTCGTCGTCCAGCCATACGGCCCCCCGCGAAGCCGCCGCCGCCAGTGTGGCCGGCGAAAGCCTCGCCAGGCAGGGCAGGAGGATCACCGCGGCCGCCCCGCACCTGGTGACCCCGGGG
>DYIS01000219.1:0-832 GCA_020723545.1 Ktedonobacter racemifer | reverse complement strand
TTTTTCTTTGGCAGGCGAATTCCAGCGCCCCCGCAGGGGCCTCGCTGATCGAGCGAAGGATGTCCCGTTGCGTGGGACCGCCCAGGCGAAAGGCCTGCACCGGGCAGGCCGAGGCGCACAGCCCGCACCCCACGCACCTCCCGGCATCCAGGGTGATGGGGCCACCCGCGGTTATCGCGCCGGTGGGGCAGGCCAGGCAGCGCCGGCAGCCCACGTCCTTGTGGCGGCGGTTCAAGCAGCGAGCCGCGTCTGCGCTCACCGCCACGGGCTCGAACTGCTCTAGGAGCCTGGTTAGATCTGGCATTTGGGGCAGGCCGATCCGTCCATCGTCATCGCCGAGTTGGTTTTTCCAGGGCCGCTTCCACATGGCCCCGATCAACCTCCAGGATGCGCTGGGTCAGGCCCGCCATCACCCGGTAGAAGGGACGGGTGGCGTTAGCCTCCAGCTTGGCTCGGAAAAAAGGGAGCCAACGCAACAGATGGGCCTCCAGGAAATCCCGTTCCGTCTCTAGCTGTTTTCGGGCCCTTTCCACCGCCTTGGCCTGCCAGGCCTCGGCCTCGCGCTGACAGAGGAGCGCCATGAACTCGAGCTCAAGGCCCAGATGGTCGGGAGGCTCGCCCACGGACGCCACCTCCAGGCCAGCCGCCGCGTAAGCCCTCTGCACGGCAACCGTGGGCTCGCCCCATAACAGCGCGCTGGCTTCTCGAACCAGCTCCTGGGCATCGCCGCCCAGGAATGGGCCGTGCTCGATCTCGATGACATCGGTGTACACCGATTCGTACGGGGGCACGTAACGTGGCCCGGGAGCCATGAAGAGGGAATTATACTCCA
>DYIS01000218.1:3677-4779 GCA_020723545.1 Ktedonobacter racemifer | reverse complement strand
CAGAGAAGTCTACTGCGTGTTCAACAACACGAATATGTTCGAGGATGCCCAGAGATTCAAGATGCTGCTGCGTCCCTCTTGAGATCATGCCTGGGCCATCGAAGAGGCTCTATCCCCTGGTGAAAAGCCCCTTGGGCACGTTTTGAGGGACGAGAACGTGCAGGGCCTGGGGGACAACACGAAAGGCCAGCGGCGTGGTGCCGATGAGCTCCCCGTCGGCGTGGACGAAAAGGCGCTTGGCGGAGATGATCTCCACCTGCCGGCAGCGAAAGTATTCGGCCTCCGGATCCTTCACGTGCCGCCGGGCCACCAGGCCGGCAAAATGGCGCACGGTGGAGAGGACGCCACGGCCGGAGAAGACGCACAGGTCCAGGAGGCCATCGTCCAGGCTGGCCTGGGGCGCCAGCGTGATGTAGGCGGCGTAAAGCTGGGCGTTCGAGACCACGGCCAGGAGCACCCGGCGCCGGATCACGGTGCCATCGACAACGAGCCGGGCCTTGGTGCCCAGGTATCCCGCGGCCACCACTGCCCCGGACATGACGTAGGTCACCGCCCCCAGCCGCCGCTTCATCTGCCTTTGGCCCGTCTCCACCTCCTGGACCACCCGGGCATCGAATCCCACCCCGGCCCAGAGAAGAAAATACCTATTCCCGGCCTGTCCCAGGTCCACGGTCCGCGTACGTCCCTGGGCCAGCAGTCCGGCGGCGGTGGGCGGATCATAGAGCGGGATCCCCATTTCGCGGGCCCATACATTGCCCGTTCCCAAGGGCAGGACCCCTAAGGCCACCGGAGTGTTGGCCAGGGCTTGGGCCGCCTCGTTCAAGGAGCCGTCTCCCCCGGCCACCATCACCGCGTCGCAGCCCTTCTCCACCGCCTCCCGGGCGAAGCGGCTGGTCTGGCCGGGCCCGACGGTCTCCCGCAGGCTCAACTCCCAGCCGTATCCCGCCAGGACCATCATGGCTCTGGCCACCTGGTCCTTGAGGTGTCTTTGCCCGGCGGCGGGGTTGTAGACCAGGAGGGCTCTCACGGTCAGCTATCCCTTCAGCACCGCCAGCGGCACCAGCCTCGCCGCTTTCACCACCAGGCCGATGTCAGCCAGGGA
>DYIS01000218.1:0-3667 GCA_020723545.1 Ktedonobacter racemifer | reverse complement strand
GCCTCGATGACGGTCCCAATGTCCTTGTAGGCCTGGGGCGCCTCGTCCAGGAGGTTCTCTCCGGAGCCGGACATGTAGACGATGCCCTTCATGCTCTCCCGGAACTCCTGGTCGGAGATCTTGCCAGCCCGGCCCCGCTTGCCCATGGCCTGGGCCCGGCTCATGACCCGGCCGCTGCCGTGGTTCACGCTGCCGTAGGTCTCGGTCATGGCCCGGTCGGTGCCCACCACGATGAACGAGGGTGTGCCCATGCTGCCCGGGATGATGGCCGGCTGGCCGATACTCCGGTAGCGCTCCGGCACCGCGGGATGTCCCGCGGGGAAGGCCCGGGTGGCCCCCTTGCGGTGGATCAGAAGCCTTCGCCCGCCGTGCTCCTCCAACTTGGCGATGTTGTGGCAGACATCGTAGATGAGCCGGAGTTTTCCTGGGGCTAACCCCAGGACCCTCTGGAAGACCTTGCGAATCTCATAGAGGATCACCTGGCGGTTTACCCAGGCGAAGTTGGCGGCGCACCCCATGGCTGAGAGGTAGGCCTGGCCCTCGGGAGAGTTGATGGGCACGCTGGCCAGGTGCTTTGTCGGCGGGTGGATGTCGTACCTGGCCATGGCATGCTCCATGGTCCTCAGGTAATCCTGGCAGATCGGCTCGCCGAAACCGCGGCTGCCGCAGTGGATCATCAGGCAGACCTGCCCTTCGACCAGGCCCATAGGCCCCGCCAGTTCGGCATCGTAGACCTGGGCCACCTGCTGGATCTCGATGAAGTGGTTGCCGGAGCCCAGGGTGCCGATCTGACCTGAGCCTCTTTCAATCGCCCGCTGGCTCAAATGGTCCAGGTTGGCCGGGGTCAGGTGGCCATGCTCTTCGGTACACTCTACGTCATCGGGCGTAGCATACCCTTGTGGCACCAACTCCGGCACGCCACCCTCCAACAGGCGGCGGAAATCATGGCCAGTCACCCTGCCGATCTGGCTGCGAGTCCTGCTGCCTACGCCGGTGCCCACCACGGCGGTGATGCCGCTGAGTAATTCCCTGAGATGTGATCTGATCTCCTGGTGCCCCACGGGCACGCTCACCGCCCGGACCCCGCAGTTAATATCCACGCCCACGGCGCCGGGGCTCACGATCCCGTTCTCGGCGTTCACCGCCATCACCCCGCCGATGGGCAGGCCGTAGCCGGTGTGGATGTCCGGCATGGCCACCAGGCCGCACACGCCGGGCAAGCAGGCAGCATTGCGGAGCTGCTGCAGCGCCTCATCTTCGATAGCGTCCAGGATGGGCCTGGAGCCGAAAACCGTCACCTCCAGGCGCATCTCACCCTGCTTGGACAAGAGCATGCGATTCTTCATGGCGATACCCCCGGAAACCGCTATAGCTGCCACAAAAGCTAGCCAACAAGCTCATTATAACAGACAGCCCATGCTGGAACAAGGCAACAAAAAACCCTTCCAACCGGAAGGGGAAACACTCACATGACCTCACTGAATGCTTATTACGTTGAGCCGCAACTCTTCTGTCCGCCAAATGGGCGACGTACAAGTTGGCGGGAGTGGATGGGAGTCGAACCCACCATGGACACTCAGCGTGCCCACCAACGGGTTTGAAGCCCGCGCAGCCCACCGGGACCAATCCACCCCCGCGCCGGTGAATTATACAGGAAAGAGCGACGCTTGGCAACGTCGTTGCGGCGATCACATGCCGATGATATAATGAACGTGTGAACGGCAAGCGCGCGCTCTTAGCCATCTGCTTGGCGCTCATAGCGTTTTTTGCCAGTGGCCTCTCTATTGGGGAGCCCTCGACCGTTAGCCTTCCCGTACCAGGCTCGCGTCTGGAGCCAACGGGAGCAGCAACGCCGGTATACCCAATTGATGGCCCTGGTTTGACCGAGGTTCAGGGATCGACCGAATCCAAACCCCGGCCTGTTCCATTCATCGTCTCGCCAGAGGAGCTCAGCGCGGAGCGATTTCGCCAAGCACGGGTGGCGACTGGCGGGTCCATCGGAGTCCTGGCTCCGATGATCAATGGCTCCTCGTCCATCTTTCGCTCGTGGCCGGGAGCGAAATTGATCTACCTGGACCCTGGACATGGGGGCATCGATTCCGGGGCAGCCCATCGGGATGCTCAAGGGCACGTTGACCTGGAGGAAAAGAACCTTAGCCTGGCGGTGGCCAAAAGGCTGGCCGAATTACTGAACGTCGCTGGATACAACGTGCTCTTGAGCAGGGATGGCGACTACACTCTGACGAAGTTCAATGCCCGGGAGACGCGGGACAGGATAAAGGAGGAGGTCCAGGCCAGGGTAGACCTGGCTAACGGCAGCGGGGCTGCCATCTACATCGCCTTGCACTTCAATGGCTATAGCGACCCTCGCTTGGCCGGCACTGCAACCTACTACTGCCAGGAACGTCCCTTCGGCGAGCAAAACCGCCGACTGGCCCTGCTGGTACAGGCCTCGATGCTGCGAAACCTGCGCTCCGTTGGCTATCTGCCCCGGGATAGAGGAGCGAAGGAAGACCGGGGCATCGGAAAACCATACGGGCACCTCTTCACCATCGGCGCCAATGCTGATTTTGCCCGGCCAAGCCAGATGCCCGGGATCCTCGGCGAGCCCCTCTTCGTGACCAACGACCAGGAGGCACGGCTGCTCAAGGAAAAGGCGGTCTTGGAGGCGGTCGCCAAAGGCTATTTCGACGGGATCGTGTCCTACTTCACCGACCGATCCTTCGACGCCACCTTGCGACTGATGGTTGACCCGTTCAACCGATACCCGGAGTAACCGGGCTATCCTGGCCTGGCGGATGGCAGGCCCCGATACATTACACAGAATCAAAGTATCCGGGCAGGCCGCCGCCTCTCGCCTGCCGCTGGCGCTGGGCCTCGAAGAGCATGAGCGAGCAGGCTACGGCCGCGTTCAAGGACTCCGTGGTGGCTTCCATGGGTATGAACACCCTGATTTGGGCCAATCGCCTGGCCTCACGGCTAGCGCCCTGTGCCTCGCTGCCGATAATCAGAACCGAGGGCAGGTTCCAGTCTACATCGTAGTAGGGTGTATTGCCTTGGGGGTCAGCCAGTAGCACGCGCCAACCGGCCAAGGCTCTGGCTATGTCCTCCCAGGTCATCCGGGGCCGCACGTCCAGGTGAAAGTGTGCGCCCATGGCGGACCGCACCACCTTGGGCCCATAGGGGTCCACCGTGCCCGAGGCGAAGAGCACGGTTTTGGCGCCGGAGGCCCAGGCCGATCGCAGGATGGTCCCCAGGTTGCCGGGATCTTGCAATCCGTCTATGACCAAAACCGGGTTTCCGGCCAGCGGGCCGAGGCTGGGCTTGGGGATGGGTAGCACGGCCAGGGCCCCCTGAGGGGTAACGGTCTCGGCTGCGCATTCCAGGACTCGTTCTGAGACCTCTTCTGCCGTGTGTCCGGCTAATCCGGCCAGTAGCCTTCTGCCTCGGGAGGTTCGCCCCAAAAGTGTGCTATTAAACAGCACCATTTTGGGACGTATCCCCGCACCCAGGGCCTCCTCCATCAAGCGGATTCCCTCGATAACAAAACACCCATCCCGCTGGCGGGATGGGTGTTCATAAAGGGAGCGAATGTATTTGACCTTGGGGTTGGCGGTGCTGGTGATCATCGGCACACCGGATTCCCGTTAGGAGTTACGCAGTTGAA
>DYIS01000217.1:2357-4798 GCA_020723545.1 Ktedonobacter racemifer | reverse complement strand
GGGAGAAGGTGATCACGTCCCGGGGCATGGCGCCGAAAATCGTGGGGAAAAGCTCGTCCAGGCCAGGAAGTCGGGCGGCCGGCTCCAGCTTGACGATGGTATAGTCCATCTGCCACAGGGCAGTCTCCGCCTGCTGTTCCGATTCGACCTCCAGGAGCCCCTGCACCTGTTGGCCGGATTTGGTGAAGGCGATGTACCGGTATGGCATAGATCACCTGAGCACGAACACGTTGCGCAATACCTCGCCGGGGGTCGTAATGCCGGCCCGAGCTTTAAGCATGCCGTGCCGGCGCATGAGCACCATCCCCTGCCTGATGGCCTGGGCCTTGATCTCCCCTGCGCTGTTCTTTGCCAGCAAAGAACAGCGCAGCTCCTCGGTCATCACCAGCACCTCGAAGACCCCCGTTCGCCCCAGGAAGCCAGTATAGGCACAGAAGTTGCATCCAGCGCCGTAGTAGAACTCCGAGCGCCTCTCGCCCATCTCGCTCTCGTAGGCCACGGCTTCCTCTTCCGGCGCCGGGGCCAGGGCCCGGCAGTGCGGGCAAACTCGCCGTACCAGCCTTTGGGCTGCCACCGCCGCCAGGGCCGAGGTGATCAAGAAAGGCTCTATCCCCAGGTCCTGTAGGCGGAAGAGAGCGCCCACCGCGTCGTTGGCATGCACCGAGGAAAGGACCAGGTGCCCGGTGAGGGCGGCATTCACCGCCGTGCGGGCGGTCTCCGTGTCCCGGACCTCCCCCACCAGGATCACGTCGGGGTCCAGGCGCATGATGGCCCGCAGGCCAGTGGCAAAGGTTATGTCGGCCAATGGGTTCACCTGGATCTGATTGATGTCGCTGAAGCGGTATTCGATGGGGTCCTCGATGGTCATGACATTGCGTGCCTGCCGGTCCAGCCGATTCACTGAGGCGTAGAGGGTGGTGGTCTTGCCGGAGCCGGTGGGCCCGCTGATCAGGACCATGCCATAGGGGGTCTTGAGCACCTGCTCGTAGACCCTCTGCACATCCGGCAGAAAACCCAGCTCAGACAAAGCTAAAACAGACAACGATTTATCCAGGACCCGCAGGGTCGCCATCTCCCCCCACACTGACTCGGCGGTGGCGGCCCGGATGTCTATCTCTTTATCGTCTACCGTCACCGAGAACTGGCCGTCCTGGGGGCGCCGGCGCTCGGCGATGTTCATGTCGGCCAGGATCTTGATCCGGGAAAGCAGCGGCGCGTGGGCGCTCAAGGGCAGGGTCATCATCTCGTGGAGGATGCCGTCGATGCGGTAGCGGATGTGCAGGTGATCCTCTTGTGGCTCGATGTGGATATCCGAGGCCCGGTCTTTCACCGCCTGGGAGACCAAGAGGTCCACCGTGCGCACCACCGGGGCCTGGGCCAGAAGCTGGGCGGTCAGGCGGGCCTCGGCCTCCTCGCGGACCGGGGCCATTGGGGCGATCTGCTTGACCTGCTGCTCGATCTCGCCCGTGGCCTTGTAGTGCAGGCCGATGGCCTCCTGGATCTCCGCCGCGGTGGCCAACATGGGCTTCAGGCGCAGCCTGGTCCGGGCCGATATCTCCTCGATGACTCGGAGGGCCAGGGGATCCTCCATTGCCACCAGGAGGTCGCCGCCGTCTATGGCCACTGGGAGCAGGTTGTGCCGCCGGGCCGTCTCTTCGGGGACCAGCCGCACCGCGGCGGGCTGGATCTTATACTTAGTGAGATCGATGAGGGGAAGGTTGAGCTGGTGGCTGACGAAGGTGGCCAGGGTGGTGGCGCAGATGAAGCCCTTCTCCACCAGCACCTGGCCGATCTTCTTGTTCTCCTGGCGGTGGAGGGCCACGGCGGTTTCGAGCTGCCCCGTGGTAATCAGCCCGGCCTCCACCAGCATGTCTCCGATGCGTTTGGGGCGCGCTGCGGTCTGGGTTTCCATACCTCTTTCCTAACGTCTTCCGCTCGTCAACCACGGCCCCGGGTTGAGCCTAGTATACCACACTGGCGCAAGATGGTAAATCACCATCCTGGCAAAGGACAGCCCAGGGTTCCCGTACCCTGGGCTACGTGCTGGCGGGCGTATGCCGACCTGCGAACTGGTGGACGCCTCGGGCTAACAGAGGGATACCCACGTCCTTGTGTCGTGGGAGGCAATTCGCCCAACTACCCTACACATAACAACGCGGCGGGTAGCAGGCCAATCGTATTGGCCGTCAGCCCGAGCATCTATTGCACCTGCCAGGAATAGATTTGAATAATCTGAGAGGTGAGTGGTTCGGTACCTCCCGGGATCTGTCGGGCATAACACTTGACGGTGATGTTTTGTGCCGTCGAGGTGATCAGGTAATCTTTATAGTCATAGGCCATCGCCCACACCCAGGTTTTGCCGGTCCCACCCTGGGGGTCGTAGGGCTGAGTGGTCACCGACACGTCCGGTGGTCTCAATTCGCTCGGATCGAATTCCACTG
>DYIS01000217.1:0-2347 GCA_020723545.1 Ktedonobacter racemifer | reverse complement strand
GATCGCCATTAGGGTCACGAAGGCGCAACCAAAGCCCACTCCCCTGAATCTGGAGCGTAGAAGTAAATGCCCAATTGACCTGAAGTGAACTCGGGGCTTTGACATTGATTGTGAAAGAATAAGGCAGAGAAACCTTCGTCATCGGACTTGGAACCTTCGGATCGATGTAGCGATATTCCCCAGCAGGCGTCGACCCTGCAGGCAAGGTAACAGTGACAAAAGCGGTGAACCCGTTGAGGGAAAGAGACCGGGTGCTGCCATCGGCCGGTTCACTCCCATTCACGAGGTCATTCAGCACCGACTCCACTCCGGCATCGGCGGCATAGTATGCCTTTAGGTCGGCCTCGGTGCTTCTGGATGCAAGAAGCATGGTGGAGCTATAGGAAAGAAAAACGCCCACCAACAAAGCCCCCACAGCGAAGGCCACCAGGACCAGGGGCAGGGATTGGCCCTTTTCACTGTCCGGCTTAACCGGGCGGCTAGGCCAACAGCCTTGATCTGGTGGGCGAACTGGGATTGTTTCTTTCTGATTCATGCAAGTCATAGTTTAAATCGGCAAGGGTATTGATCAAGGAGGTACCGGCGTATTAACAGGGGTCGGGGTCAGACCAGGCCGCAACATGGTAGTGATGGTAGTGGTCAGGACCACCGGACCCTGAGCGGACTGAGTGGTGGAAGTAATAGTCACTGTCACCGCTCGGCCACCAGGCACAAATGACACGTCACTAAAGGCGCCGATATGCCGGGCGACGGTCAGAGTAGAGGGACTGTCCGGGGACACGGTCAGTGTGCGCTGCAAGGCCTGGCTAGAATAGCTGTAGGTGCTAGTGTAGGCGGTTGGGGTCCCGGTTGTCCAATCGGTCCAGGTAAACCTGCCGTATTCGTTGGGAGCACTGGGGGTCTGAAAAGCCGATGCTTGATTGCCATCTCTGCTGATCCAGGCGGCGGCGTTCTGCAAATCATGCTCGGCGTCCAGGCGGGCATTGCCGATGGAGGGGGCAATGAACAACAGATAAACCACGCCGCCGATGCCGATCAGGACAAAGGCGGCGATGCCCATGGCCACCAGCAACTCCACCAACGAAAAGCCTCGTTGCGACGTTGACTTCGGAACTGATCCACTGGTCATCGCTTCACCTTGAACTCCGACAACTGAAACGTCTTGCCGTTGTAGGAAACCGTGGCGGTAATGAGTTGCAGCGTATTCGTGGGTGGGTTGGAGTTGGTGGCATCCAAAGAGACGTCAGAAGCGACAGTAGGATAAGTAGGTGTGGGAGCGGTAGAAAACGGTTGCTGCTTCGTGTCCTCCAACTGCCTGCGGGCCAGGTTCTCCATATAGACGCGCTCATCCACCGCCCTCACCGCCATTAACGCCGTGGAGAGGCCCGTCAGGAAGACCACGATGGCCAGGCCCAAGATGCCCACCGCGACCAATTCTTCCACAATTCCGATGCCCCACTCTTCTCGCCAACGAAGAGCTTTGCGCTCCATAAAACTATCCTTTAAAGGCAGGAACACAACCGCACGATGCTTTAATCTGGACTCGTAGCGCGGCCTTCGGCCGCCACCAAGTAATCCTCGCATTCAGCCCAACTCTTAAGGGGTAATTCTATAGCACCATTTCGATGAACGTGAATCTATAACCCTGATGCAAACATAACACCCCGGCACGATTAGCGCTTGGGACGTGGCTGGCTCACTAGCAAACACGCGCCCATTCGAGATCGAGAGGGCGCGTGTTTGCTAAACACAGCCACAGATATAATAGTAGTCAGGCATCATAAGCAAAAGGCACGTGCTTCACTGAACCCTGCGACTTGCCGAACGGAGGTGAATCTTGCCTCTATGGTGCCGGGGTCGCCTGGAGCACCGTACCGGTGTTATTCCACCAGTAGAGGTATTTCGATTCCCGCCTCAAATAGGTGCTAAACGTGTTTGGTCCAGGGGTCGCAGGACCTACTTTGATAGCGACAGTGGTTGCCGCCATAGTGGGAACCGCCGTGCCTTGCGCTAAAGATACATCCACTGCGGTCTGCACCATGTCCAACTCTGCCCTCGCGCCTTCCGCCTTCCCTCTCGCAGCGAAACCGGTGAGGTTTAGGGCCACCAAACCGAAAAGAAACCCAAGAATGGTAATAACCACCAGCAATTCAATTAGCGTGAAGCCCGCTTCGTTCTTTCTCATCTATATCACCTCCTTTCCATTCAGGTTCCTGCCCAGATTCCACCTGGTACTATCTTCCGAGTACCATTTTACCAGGGAAGGCCCGAAAGTCAATGCTAGCATTATACGAGCCTGTCCCATAGACTCCTTGTCTGACGTTGGCTGCAGGGCCATGTCCCGCTG
>DYIS01000216.1:1226-4804 GCA_020723545.1 Ktedonobacter racemifer | reverse complement strand
CTCCAGGACCTTAGCGATGGCATTGTCCAGGGTCTCTTGCAGGACTAAGGACTGGCTTACCGCGGCGGTGATGGCATAGAGAGCGGAAAGCTCACGGTTGCGCTGCGTCAGGGCGGCCTGCAGGCTCTCCAGTTGGGCGACGTCTTTGGCGAGTTGTGATGCGGTCTCGCTCATGGGAGGTAGCGTTCCCCGAGTTTGTGCCAGGTTCCGCCCGCATTATACCATACTGCCGGCGTTCTTTACCAGTTAAAGAAGCTGGCTAAGGCGCTCGATCTAACCCATCTGAGGCTGCTAGCTGACAGCGTGGAGAAAAACCAGGTCTCTCTGAGAGACATGGTCTCTGAACGTAGAGTCCCATTTCCACCGGGTTTTTCATTTGACAATGCCACTGGCCGGGTGCTATACTCCAGCCATCATGCCGGTTTGCCTTTGTTTTGTGGCCGCGAACTATAGCTGGGTTCACAGAATGAACTCATGATTAGCTAAAGATCGTTTTTCACCAAGAGGAGGCCCGTACTTCAATGGTTAAAGCAAAGCTTCCCAAGAAAACCGTCCGCGTCTTTAAGTTCACCGGTGGGCTGGTGGGGCCCAGTTTGCCCATGCTGGGGCCGGTGGCTGATGGCGGCACCATCGTCGCCAGCACCGCGCCGGGCTGCTGGGGGCCCATGATCACCCCGAAGTTCAAGGGCGGGCACGAGGTCACTCAGCCGGTGGCCGTGGCCGGGGCCGAGGTGGGCGATGCCATCGCCATCAGGATCAGAAGGATTAAAGTCACCTCCAGTGCCACTGCCTCCGGGACCATGACCTTTGTGGAGGGCCGTTACATGGGCGATCCCTTCGTCGCCCGGAAATGCTCTCAGTGCGGGACGGTCAACCCGCCAACGAAGGTGGTTGGCATCGGCCGGGAGGCCATACACTGTGCCGTCTGCGGCGCAGAGGCAAACCCATTTCGGGTGCCTTCCGGCTATACCATCGTCTTCGACGATGCCCGGGCCCTGGCCGTGACCGTGGATCAGGGCGTGGCCAACCGTCTGGCGGAGACGGCCAGCGATGTCGCCGTCTTGCCCGCCGATTCGGAGCAGCATTCGATCCTCTCTCTGGCTCTGGCCGACATACCGGGCGTGATCTCTCGCCTGCGGCCTTTCATCGGCAACATCGGAACCACGCCGGCCATCGACATGCCCGATTCCCACAATGCCGGGGACTTCGGCCAGTTCTTGATCAAGGCCCCACATGAATACGGGATAACCAAAGAAAAGCTGGAGCATCGGACTGATGGCCACCTGGACATTGACTCGGTACGGGCGGGAGCCGTCTTGATCTGCCCGGTGAAGGTCAAAGGCGGGGGAGTCTACGTGGGCGATATGCACGCCATGCAGGGAGACGGGGAGATCGCCGGCCATACCACAGACGTGTCCGGGGAGGCTACCCTGGAGGTTCACGTGATCAAAGGCTTGACCCTCGAAGGCCCCATCCTGCTGCCGCCGGCCGAGGACTTGCCCTTCCTGGCCAGGCCAATGAGCAAGGCGGAGTTGGGCCAGGCCAGGAAGCTTGCTTTAGAATGCAAACAAGCCTACCTGGAGGAAGCCCTGCCCACCCAGGTCGTGGGCTCGGGAGCTAACCTCAATGATGCAGCGGACAATGGCCTGGAGCGCATGGCCAGGCTCATGGAGATGTCGGTGGACGAGGTCAAGAACCGCGTTACCATCAGCGGCGCGGTGGAGATCGGACGTCTGCCTGGAGTGGTGACTATCTCCATGCTTTGCCCGGCAAAGCAGTTGGAGAAGCTGGGCATCGCCAGCTTGGTGAAAGAGCAGTACGGCCTTTAACCGGGAGAAACCGGATGAGCGGGTTTATCCGATTCATCCCAGCGATGAGTTTTGGTGTCTTGCCTCAACCTCCTGGCCGTCCGCGGGATGCCTCTAGAAAGGGCGCTCTCTGATGTTCAATATCGGACCGATGGAGCTGATCCTGATCCTGATCGTGGCCCTGATCATCTTCGGCCCGGCCAAGCTCCCTGAGATCGGCAATGCCCTGGGGAAGACGCTGCGCGAGTTTAAGAAGGCCTCCGACGATTTGACCCAGGAGTTCACCAGAGAGCTCTACTCGGAGGCCGAGCAGAAACCGGGTAGCAGTCAACAGGCAGCATCCTTTACTGAAGAAGCAAAGAACATGGAGCAAAGCGAGGGAGGCGAAGAACGAGGGAGGTTAAAAGAAGACAGCGGGTCTTCTGGGGAAAAGCCTCTGGCGGGATGAGGAATGGAATTCGCAGCAAAACAAATAGTGGGTTGAACCTGTGATCGAGGTCAATGATCTAACCAAGCGATTTGGCGACTTCACCGCGGTCAAAGGCGTCTCCTTCCGCGTCGGCGAGGGGGAGATCCTGGCCCTGCTGGGCCCCAACGGGGCAGGCAAGACCACCACGGTGAGGATGCTGGCCAGCATCCTGCAACCCACTTCCGGGAGCGCCAGGGTGGGTGGCATGGACGTGGTGGCGGAGGCGCGGGAGGTGCGCCATTTCGTGGGCATGCTCACCGAGCTGCCTGGCCTCTATAGTCGCATGAAACCCCTGGCCTACCTCGATTTTTTCGGTGAACTGGAGGGTGTACCCCCGAGCCTGCGCCTGGAGCGCAGCCGCGAACTGCTTACTCTCTTCGGTCTCTGGGAATATCGGCACCTGGCCCTGGGCCACTTCTCCAAGGGGATGCGCCAGAAAATGGCTCTGAGCCGAGCCTTGATCCATAATCCCAAGGTCTTGTACCTGGATGAGCCCACCTCCGCCCTGGATCCCGCCGGCGCCAAGCTGGTGAGGGATTACATCGTGAGCCTGGGCCGTGCCGGCCACACCGCTGTGGTCTGCACCCATAACCTGGCTGAGGCCGAGGCCCTGGCGGACAAGATGGCGGTGATCAAGGAAGGCCAGATCGTGGCTTTTGGCTCTCCCGAAGACCTCAGGAAGAAGCTCCTGGGGCCACCACTCTACGAGCTACAGATGGTGTCACTGGATGGCTACCTCCCCCTCATCCAAGGGCTGGTAAAACTGGAAAGCCGGCAGGGCGACAGGGTTTGTTTTCGTGCCCTGGAGCCGCAGAGGCAAAACCCCTTGTTGCTTCAGCGGCTGGTGGAAGCCGGCGCGGAGGTGGTCTCCCTGAGCGAGGTGCCGTATAGCCTGGAATCGGTGTACCTGAGAATCGTGGAGAACTCGTCATCCGGCTCGTCTTGAGCCAGGAGGTCCGCCATAGCTAGCCATACTCTGGAAAATGCCTTTATAAACGCCAGATTGAGATTTTCCCCTCGCCTGCCTCTGGCCGTGGCCCGCCGGGAGATCGTGGACGCTATCACCGACTGGCGGATCATGCTGCCCATGCTATGCCTCTCCCCCGGCTTTCCCTTTTTCACGCTGATCAGCCTGCGCATCGGCGTGGATCGCCTGGGCCTGCCCACGGACGTGGCCATGGATACACTGCAGAGACTGGTGCCTTTTGGCGCCCTTATGACCGGGTTTTTCCCCACGTCTTTCTCCCTGGTGATTGCCCTGGAGAGTTTTGTAGGGGAGAAGGAACGTAATACTCTGGAAG
>DYIS01000216.1:0-1216 GCA_020723545.1 Ktedonobacter racemifer | reverse complement strand
TGTTGGCCATGCCTTTGTCTGATCTGGAGCTGTATCTGGGCAAGTTGTTGGCCAGCGTCATTCCACCGGTGACCCTCAGCGTTCTGGCCATCGGGATCTTCTACCTTGGCATCCAGTTGATCCTGGGCTATTCGATGTCGGCCTTCACCTTGTTCCTGGTCATGGCGTTGTCGGCACTGGGGGCCCTGGTGATGGTCTCCGGGGCGGTGGTGGTGTCCAGCCACACCTCGTCCATCCGGGGTGCCAATCTGCTAGCCAGTTTCATCATCCTGCCCATGACTTTCATCATCTCTGCCGAAAGCTGGTGTATCCTTCACGGGTACATTGACATTCTCTGGATGATCATGCTGGCGATGCTGGTGGTGTCCATTATCTTCATCCGCATGGGGATTCGGATCTTCAACCGCGAGGAAATCCTCTCCCGCGAGGGCGAGGAGATCAATCTGCCAGCCATCGCGCGTGCCTTGCTGCGCTTCGCCCAGAGGCTCCCCCGCCAGGAGACTGCGCTCGAGAAGGTGACTTCCCCGCCTCTGACGCTGTGGCGCCTGTACCGGCACGACATCCCTCAGTTGCTGGCCATAAACAGAGTGCCGATATTCTTGGTATTATTGGCCATGCCGGTGGGGACGCTTCTGGGTTACTGGTTTTCCTATCGGTATCCTTTCCCTCTGGCCGCTGAGGTGCTGGGCCGGTCGTTGGGGCAATGGAAAACCCTGAACACGATCCCCGCCATCACCATTGGCTGGCTCCTGTTTCACAATCTTCGAGCCTCGCTGTTGGCGTCGGCTCTCTCCGCCTTCTCCTTCGGGACGGCCGCCATCTTGTGGATCATGCTCCCAACGACGATGGCCGGCTTTCTGGCCGGCGAGGCTGCCCAGGCGGGCTACAGTGCCTGGGTATTCCTGGCCACGTTTGTCTTGCCCCACGGCATCTTTGAGCTGGCGGCGGCGGGGCTGGTGGCCGCCTTCGGTTTGCGCCTGGGCATGATCATCATGGCGCCGCCCAAGGGCATGTCTATTGCCCAGAGCATGGCCATGGCCGCCGTTGATCTGGTGAAGATAATGGCCCTTGCCGTTCCATTGTTCGTGATGGCCGCCTGGGTGGAGATCAGCGTCACCCCGCAGATCGCCATGCTGGTCTACGGAGGCCGGTAGACGCGATGGCTGCGCCGTCAGCGGTCTCGCTTGAAAATGAATTTGGCATATTCTACAGCCCA
>DYIS01000215.1:3750-4868 GCA_020723545.1 Ktedonobacter racemifer | reverse complement strand
CAATGTTGTTAAAGAGCTAAACTGACTAATCCACTAAATTTGGAGAAGAGCCAAATATAAAGGAGGAAATCTTCTCGTGAGCGACATTGAGACCCCTGACAGCGTCAAAAAAACCGTCCGCAACTCCTACGGCAAGATCGCCCGCGATGTTCTAGTACATTCCCAGAAAGCCAGTTGCTGCGGTGAGCCGGCCAAGGCCAGCACCTCCCAGGCGCTATACTCCGCCCAGGAGCTGGCCGCCCTGCCGGACAGCGTGACTGCCGCCTCCCTGGGCTGCGGTAATCCCACCGCGATGGCCGACCTGAAGCCCGGTGAAGTGGTCCTGGACCTGGGGTCCGGAGGCGGCATTGACTGCTTCCTGGCCGCGGAGAAAGTAGGGCCAACCGGCAGGGTCATCGGCCTGGACATGACCCCGGAGATGATCGCCCTGGCCAACGCCAACGCCGCCAAGATGGGCGCGGCCAACGTCTCTTTCCGCCTGGGGGAGATGGAGGCCATGCCGGTGGACAGCGGCACGGTGGACGTCATCATCTCCAACTGTGTGATCAACCTGTCGCCCGACAAGGACCGGGTCTTCGCCGAGGCTTTCCGCGTGTTGAAGCCCGGTGGCCGTATGACCGTCTCGGACATCGTTACCCGCGGCCCCCTGCCGACAGCTATAAGGGAGAGCGCCAATGCCTGGGTGGACTGCGTAGCCGGCGCCCTGGAGGAGAAACTTTACCTGGAGAAGATACGCCAGGCCGGCTTTGAGAACGTGGAGGTGATCTCCCGTAATGTGGTGGCCGCCCAGTCAGCATCCGATCAGGCGGACATCTCCACCGAGGAAAAAGAGCGGCTACTCCAGGATGCCCAGGTCAGGGAGTTCCTCCGGTCTGGCATCCTGAGCATTAAGGTCAGAGCGGTGAAGCCAGGAACAGTGATGGGTAATCGGTAGGAGGCGCTGAGCCCGGCAGCATTCTTTCTAACGCTCGCCGGGGTCTGGGGTTACCCGCACCAGGACCTGCCTCTGCCGGGGGCCGTCAAATTCGCAGAAATAGACGCCTTGCCAGGTGCCGAAGATCAGGCGACCGTCCTGGATAAACAGGGTGACCGAGGAGCCCACCAGGGAGGCCTTGACG
>DYIS01000215.1:0-3740 GCA_020723545.1 Ktedonobacter racemifer | reverse complement strand
CCCTCCAGGTGCCGGTAGTGGCCGTTCGCTGGAACAAGCCGACTCAGGGTGACCAGGAGGTCCTGGCGCACGCTGGGGTCGGCGTTCTCGTTAATCGTGATACCGGCGGTGGTGTGGGGCACAAAGACGTGGCAGACGCCGCTCCTTACGCCGCTATCCCTGACCGCCCCTTCTATCTGGGCCGTGATGTCCACAAAAGCGGTCCGGGCCGGTGTGGACAGCCTGAGCTCACTGATCATAGCGCAGCCTCCGGTACTTGGCTTTCCGGGCCTCGATCTCCGGCCGCAACTCCATGTACCTCTTGCCGGTCTGTAGGATCCAGTCGGTGAAGTGCCGCTTCATCTCCTCCGCCGTCCAGCGATGATGCTGGAGGCCCTGGGGGTCGAAGACGATCGAGAAGCCATCACCTTCTGGCACCAGACGACCGCCGACGTTGCAGATCGGGCACTCGGCCCGGTTGCTCCTGATGGCGAAGAACTCCGCCCCACACACCGGACAGGTATTAGGCCCTGCCTTCTTCTCCACCGGCCTACCCTGCATAGCCGCCAGGAGCTTTGCACCCAGGGAGGATGCCTCAAGAACGCTCCTTTCGTCCAGCAGCACCTCGCCTGGCCCCGGGCTAAAGGCCATCATAGAGCCAACGGCGTCGTATCCGAAGGCCAGGAGAAAGTAGTTGAGGAAAGGGACGGTAAAAGGGGCCCAACCGGGGAGGCCGGCCACGCCGATGGCCACTGCCTTCTTACCCCGGAAATCATCGTAGCGGCCGTAGAGCATTAGAAAACGATCCAGAAGTAGTTTCAGGATGCCCGGAGGGGCTAAGACATAGGTCGGTGCCCCCAGGATCAGGCCGTCGGCCAGCCGCATCTTCTCCAGGAACTCCTCCATGTCATCATCGATGAGACATTTAGACTCCGGCTTGAAGACGCAGGCCATGCAGCCCTTGCAGGACTCGATCTTCAGATCGGTCAGGCGCAGGAGATCGATCTCTGCCCCGGCGCTGGCGGCCAGAGCGGCCTCCTTCACCAGCACCTCGGTATTCCCAAACTTGCGATAAGAGGCTACCAACCCCAGTACCTTCATCATAGCGCTCCGTCATCATCTGGTCCAGTGACGCTGGTGATGCTTCCACGACGCCAGGTTGTGGGTATCATTGGGCGGAAAAGGCCGGTTGCCACTGACGATCCAGGATCCGGCTCAGGAACTGGCCGGTGTAGGAGGTAGGGATCCTGGCCACCTCCTCCGGGGTGCCTTCGGCCACCACCCAGCCGCCGGCGTCGCCGCCCTCGGGGCCCAGGTCGATGATCCAGTCGGCGCACTTCACCACGTCCAGGTTGTGCTCGATGATGAGCACTGAATTCCCAGCATCCACCAAGCGGTTAAGCACCTGCAAAAGCCGCTCCACATCGGCGAAGTGCAGGCCGGTGGTGGGCTCGTCCAGGATATACAGCGTCCGCCCGGTGGCCCGCCGGGACAATTCGCTGGAGAGCTTCACCCGCTGGGCCTCGCCGCCGGAGAGGGTGGTGGCGGACTGGCCCAGGCGGACGTACCCCAGTCCCACGTCGTATAACGTCTTGAGCTTAGCCTTGACCGCCGGGATGTTGGCGAAGAATCCTGTGGCCTCCTCCACCGTCATCTCCAGCACCTCAGAGATAGTCTTGCCCTTGTAGTGGATCTCCAGGGTCTCGCGGTTGTAGCGCTTGCCCTTGCACACCTCGCAGGGCACGTAGACGTCAGGCAGGAATTGCATCTCGATGCGGACGATGCCATCCCCCTGGCAGGCCTCGCAGCGGCCGCCCTTCACGTTAAAGGAGAACCGGCCGGGGGCATAACCCCGCAGGCGCGCCTCGGGCACGTTGGCGAAGAGCTCCCGGATGGGGGTGAAGGCCCCGGTGTAGGTGGCCGGGTTCGACCGGGGGGTGCGGCCGATGGGCGACTGGTCGATGTTGACGACCTTGTCCAGGTTCTCCAGGCCCAGGATGGCGTCGTGGTCGCCGGGCCTTTCCCGAGCGTGATAGAGCACCTGGGCCAGGCGCTTATAGATGATCTCGGCCAGGAGGGTGGATTTGCCCGAGCCGGAGACGCCGGTGATAGAGACGAATTTGCCCAGGGGGATGTGGACGTCGATTCCCTTGAGGTTATTCTCTCGGGCCCTCACCACCACGATCTCCTTGCCGGTCCCCGGCCGTCTCTTCCTTGGGACGGGGATCATGCGGTCACCCCGGAGGTACTGGGCAGTGATGGATTCAGGGCAGGCCAGTATCTCGGGCAAAGGCCCGGTGACCACCACCCGCCCCCCGTGCTCACCGGCGCCGGGACCCAGATCCACGATGTAGTCGGCGGAGCGTATCATCTCCTCGTCGTGCTCCACCACCAGGACCGTATTACCCAGGTCTCGCAGCCGCTCCAGGGTAGCGATGAGCCGGCGGTTGTCTCTCTGGTGTAAGCCGATAGAGGGCTCGTCCAAGATGTAGAGCACGCCCATCAGGCTCGAGCCGATCTGGGTGGCCAGGCGGATGCGCTGAGCCTCGCCACCAGAAAGGCTTCCGGCTGCCCGGTCGATGGTGAGGTAGTCCAGTCCCACATCGATGAGAAAGCCCAGTCGCGCCCGAATCTCTTTCAGGATCTGATAGGCAATGGTCCGTTCACGAGGAGTCAAGGAAGAAGGGGATAGAGGGTAGGAGATGGAGGATGCTGATCTCTCGCCAGAACCATGAGCCCCTAACCCTTGCACCCACTTCAGGGCCTCCAGAACCGACATCCGGGTGACTTCCACGATGTTCTTTCCGGCCACGGTGACGGCCAGGGATTCGGGCTTAAGGCGCTGGCCTTTGCAGGCGGGACAGGGCCGGCTGGCCATGTAGCGCTCAATCTCCATGCGCATGTAGTCGGAGTCGGTCTCCTTGTAGCGCCGCTCCAGATTGGGGATCACGCCCTCGAAAGTGGTATCATATTCCCTCATTCGGCCGTACTGGTTCTCATGGCGGATGGTCACCACCTCACCCCTGTTCCCGTACAAGAGGATATTGATGTGCTCCGGCTTGAGCTCCCTCACCGGTACGTTCAGGGAGAAACCGGAATGCCGGGCCACTGCCTCCAGGAGTTTCTGGTACCAGGATTGGGTGGTGCTCATGCGGGCGAAGGGCTGGATGGCGCCCTCGCCGATGGTGAGCTCTTTGTTGGGAATGACGAGCTCCGGGTCGATCTCCAAGGTTGTGCCCAGGCCGGTGCAGGCAGGGCACGCACCGTGAGGGCTATTGAAGGAGAAGGTGCGAGGGGCGATCTCGCCCAGGGAGATGCCACAGTGCACGCAGGCGAAGTGCTCGGAGAAGAGCAACTCCTCGCCGTCCAGGACCGCGACCAGCACCACCCCAGCCCCCAGTTTCAATGCGGTTTCGATGGAATCGGCGACGCGGGCCCGGTCGGGGTTCTCGCCGTTCGCCCGGCGGATCTCCAGGCGATCCACCACCACCTCGATGGTATGCTTCTTATTCTTATCCAGAGCGATGTCTTCGCTGATGTCGTAGACCCGCCCGTCCACCCGCACCCGGACGTAGCCGGCTTTGCGCACGTCCTCGAACACCGCCAGATGCTCGCCCTTGCGGTCGCGGATCAGGGGGGCCATGACCATGAACCGGCTCCCCTCCGGCAGGGACAACACGGCGTCCACGATCTGTTCCACCGTCTGCTGTTGGATCTCTCGGCCGCAGCGAGGGCAGTGGGGATGGCCCACCCGGGCGAAG
>DYIS01000214.1 GCA_020723545.1 Ktedonobacter racemifer | reverse complement strand
GAAGGCGGCGTTGGAGGCGGCGCAGGAATCCCTGGGGGCCACGCTCTTCTCCAGGACGGAGCATACCACGAAGCCCGGGGGCAGTGGCATCTCGGGGAGGCTCTCGGACAGGTCTCGGCGCATCCTCAGATGGTAGCGCACGGGCCGGAAACCCCGAGAGGTCAAAAGCGCGGCGAAATCCGGCCGGTCCTTGCGGTTCTGCGCATCCAGGTGCGTGGTTTCACTGCGCCTGAGCTCCCGGGCCCGAGCGATTCCCGCGTCCAGCAGCCGGGCCCCCACGCCCTGGCCCCGCCAGGAGGGACGAACGGTGCCCAAGATTACGATGCGTGACTCGGCCTGCCCGCACAAAGGCAAGACCCGGAAATAGCCGATCAGGGTTTCGTCCACCTCGGCCAGGAAGCAGTTGTGCTCCACGTCGGCGGTGGGCTCCATCAGCATAGAGGCCAGCTCGGCTGGGGAGGTATCGGTGTCGGTGCGGTCCACCTGGTCGGCGGCGTTGATCAGTTCCGCCAGTCTGGGCAGGTCATCGGGCCTGAAGGCCCGAACGGTCAGGTCCATTTGTCACACCCCAGGATAAGGGTAACGGCGCGATCCATCGCGCCATACGGGTTCGGCGTCACGCCGCAGGCCAGCCCCTTCTAGAACAGCTAGCCCACGATATTGTCCGGCCGCATCTCGAAGACCATGCGGCCGGAGTTATGACAATGACCCAAGACAACGTCAGCGATCGCTTCAGCCACTTCCGGTGCCACATAAGTTCCGCTTCGATGCGAAAGCCGGCGGACTCGTACAGGCGAATGGCGCCCGGGTTCTCCCCGTCCACGTTAAGCTGCACCGCGGGCAAGCCCAGGGCCTTGGCGTGGGCCACGGCCAGGAGCAGGAGCATGCGCCCCAAACCACGCCTCTGGTGGTCGGGGACCACGCCCAGGGGACCGATGTGGCCCACCTGGGCCGCTGCGCCGGACACGTGCCCAGGCGCGGGGAGATGGCACAAACCCCCACCTCCTGGCCGTCGCGGACGGCGAAGAAGGTCCTGGTTAAGCGATGCTTGAGCCGCTGGGAAGCCTCCTCCACGGTGGAGGGGCTGAAACCCCAATGGGAAGCAAAGGAGGCGTTGTAGGACCGGCAATAGGCCTCGGCGTCGGCCTCGCCCCGGGACTCCCGCCAACCGTAGCCAGCGGGGATGGTTATCTCGGGCCCAGTTATCGGCTCCAGGCGCATGCGCCACATGCTGCGCACGTGCTCCAGCCCGTGGTGCTGGGCAAAGGCCACCGCCGCGGGGCGGTCCCCGCGGACGCCAATGTCCAAGGCCCTGCCGCCCCGCTCCCAGGTCCGATCCACCGCTCGAAGGAAGAGCCGGCTGCCAATCCCTCGGCGTCTCCACTGGGGGTGAACCAGGCCGTCGGCCACCAGGCATCCGCCCCAACCGTGGTCCTGCACCACCACGTACCCCGCGTACTCCTCTCCCACCTGGGCCACGAAGAGGTTCTCCTCAGGGTGCACGCCGGGCCGTCGCCGGCGTTCCGCCAGTTCGTCCATGTTGCCAGGCCGGCCCACCTGATCCACGGCCTCGGCCTCGCGGCACAGGCGCGACAGGACGGGCAGGTCGTCCCATCGAAAAACGCGCACCGTTACGGCGGTTCGGTTCATCGCTTGGTGCCTGCTCCCTGGTCCTGCCCGGCAATCTTCTTCCGATACCACCGGAACTCATCTTTCTGAATGAAGCCCAGGCTCTCATACAGTCGTAGGGCGTTGGGATTTCCCCCGTCCACTTCCAGCTCCGCGGCGGCCAGGCCCCGCTCTTTCAAGGCATTAACCGCACATAAAAGAAGCGCTCGGCCCAGGCCCCGACGGCGAAAGTCGGGGTGAACGCCCAGCTCGCCGATGTGCCCCGCCCGGTCTCCGGTGAGCTTGATTCTACCCTCATTGACCCGAGCCCAGACATATCCCGTCACCTGGCCTGATCTGGCTTCGTGGACGAACCAGACCAGTCCGGGATCAAACCAGGAGCGGGAGGTCCAGTAACGCTCTTCGTCCACCGAATACTCCCGTTCGCCCCAGTGCTCAGCGAAGGCGATGTTCGTGATAGCCGTCAGGGCTTCCACGTCCTCCACGCCCAGGAAGTTTTGGATCTTAAAGCCAGCGGGAACCAACGGCACAGGCAACTCGCCAGATAGGTCCAGCCGCATTACCCACCAGTAGCGCTCCAGGGCAAAGCCGAACTTCCCGAGAAATGCCTGCTGGCCCGTAAGCTTGGCCTTGATCGGCGCATCGATCAGGGCCAAATCCATTTCCTCGGCATGGCCCAACGCCCACCCCATCAAGGCGGTGCCGATCCCTTGGTTCCGGAAGCCAGGATGAACCCGGAGCCTGAGGATACCCCGACGTGTTGGCTCTATCCACACGTTCACAAAGCCGACCAGGTGGCCCTGGCTTACGGCGACAAGGAGATCTCGCTCGCAATCGGCATTTGGAGACGTCATTGCATCTTGGAACTCAGCCAGGGAGGTCGGTTCGTCCAACTGATCGGCCGCGCTGCACTCATTGGTGAGCGTCACGACGCCCTCAGCATCGCTGGTCCGGAAGTTTCGAAAAGCGATCACGGCGATCTCCACGCGTGGATGCCCTGATCTACCGGGGACGGGTTACCCGAACGAGTTCGGGCGTCCGGTGCCAGCGGATCAGCTTTCCGCGCTACCCTTGACGGATCTCTAGCAGCGCCTTCCATACCTGCGTCCCTGACTTAGCCGCTTCTCTTGAGCTTGCCGGTGCGCTTGGCGTAGCGCTCACCCCAATCGAAGACAGCCATGCCCAGGGGTATGGCCAACAGGCCGCTCAGCACCAGCGGCAGCACGAATCCCCACAGAGAAGACAGGTTGGCGTTGTGCAGGAGACTCTGGCGCATCCCCTCCAGAACGTAGGTGGCAGGCGAAAGCCGGGCCACCGGGTGCAGCCAGCCGGGCAAGGCCTGGATGGGGTAGTACACCCCAGAGATCAATAGCAGCATCGCCTGGATCACGTTGGTCATCTGGGCACCACGCTCGGTGAACAAGAGCGGCAACACCGAGGCCATGATGCCCATGCCGATGAAAGAGAGGCTCCCGGCCAGGAGCACCAGGACGCCGCCCAGGAGATTGGCCTGGCTCAGGTCTATTTTAAAGAAGAACGCCACCACAATCAAGATGACAGCGGTGTGCAGCATGCCGTACACGATGGAGAACACACAGGTGCCCAACATCTGGGTCAGGCGCTTCACCGGGGCCATGAAGGTATACTCGATGGTGCCCTCCCAACGCTCCCAGGAGATCATGGAAGACACGCTGTCGAAGACCACAGCCAGGTAGTGCCACACCAGGGTGCCTACCATCAGGAAAAGCACCAGATAGCTGGTGTCCACCCGGGCACCGGAGATGCGCTCCATGGCTGCGCCGATGTAGGTGATGGAGAGGGCGTTCACCACCGAGTAGACAAGCCAGACCACCTCCCAACCCCAGTAACGCTTCACCAGGTTGAAATTGCGCTCCACAAAAGCGTAGGAAACCCTCAGCTCATGCCCCAGAGTGGTCATTGACGTCTCCTTTTATCCTTCTCTCTCGCCTTCTTCCTTTAGGCTCTTGCCGGTGAGGTCCATGAAGACGTCTTCCAGGGTAGGGTCGCGGCCGTTGCCGCGGGCCACCAAGGCCTTCAGGCCCTCGGGTGTGTCCAGGGCCACCACCCGGCCGTTATCGATGACGGCGATGCGATCGCAGAGCCGGTCGGCCTCCTCCATGTCGTGGGTGGTGAGGACGATGGTGGCATCGTGGGCTGCTCTCAGGTTCAGCACGAACTCCTGGACGTCGCGCCTGGAGCGTGGATCCAGGCCAGTGGTGGGTTCGTCCAAGAGGAGCAGGATGGGCGCAGTGAGAAAGGCCCGGGCGATGGCCACCTTCTGCTGCATGCCCCGGGACATGTTCTCCAGGGGGTTATAGATGCTCTCCGCCTTGATGCCCAACTGGTTCAGTATCTCCACCGCCTGCTTACGGGCGCAGCGAGCGTCCATGTCGTAGAGCCGGGCGGCGTACATCAGGTTCTCCATGGGCGAGAGCTTCTTGAAGAAGGCCGCGTCCACGGACACCCGGTTAATTAGCTTCTTTACCCGCATCTCTTCCCTAGTCACGTCCAGGCCGAAGACGCTGATCCGCCCTTGGTCCGGGATGAGCAAGGTGGCGATCAAGCGGATGAGGGTGGACTTGCCCGACCCGTTGGCTCCCAGGACGCCGAAGATCTCGTTGCGCCGCACCGAGAAGCTCACCTGGTCCACCGCGGTGACCATTTTGGCCTTGCCGTTCCGGGGGACCAGGCCGGGGATTGACCATCCTTTCCAGGAGCCGGAGTAAAACCTTTTGGTCGCTCCATCGACCACCAGCGCCAAGTCATCCATAGGGCTCTCCTTGAGGACAAGAATAAAAGGTGACTGGGGGCCCACGGCTCGGGTGCTTGGCCAGCGGTTGATCTTCAGGGGTGAATGCACGTTGAAAGAGGCAACAAAAAAGCCGTGGACCGTTTATTTCGCGCTACCTTGCGCATTGGCCCACGGCTCGGGTGCTTATGTCTAGCTGGAGATGGGCACAATGCGACACCGGAAAGCGCCAGCGCCGCCGAGCGGCAGGCGAATACGGCAGATGCCAGCCACTCCGTCTCGCATCAGTGCTCTCTCCTTTCTGAGGATTTAACGCCAGAAGTATAAGCCATATCGATGGAAATGTCAATAGCTGAAGGCAAAGTACCTGCCAGTCACACTCATGCGACTGGTTTTGGAGAGAATCTCATATTGCAGTACTAGTACTACAACCTCACTTATGGTGATCGGCAGTGGTGCGCCTGATGACTGGGG
>DYIS01000213.1 GCA_020723545.1 Ktedonobacter racemifer | reverse complement strand
GAACTCGCAAAGATCTTTCTTTTATCTCTGCGCTCTCAGCGCGCTCTGCGGTAAAACGGCTTTTCGGCTACGCTTCTAGAACTTCAGTATCTCGTCCTCTTTCTTGGCACCGGTCTCATCGATCCGGGCGATGTAGGCATCGGTAAGCCTCTGCAGCTTGTCCTGGCCGCGCTTGAGATCATCCTCGGAGATGGATCTATCTTTCTCCAGCTTCTTCATCTCCTCCAGCCCGTCCCGCCGGCAGTTGCGCACCGCCACCCGCCCCTCTTCTACCTTCTTGTGGACGATCTTGATCAACTCCCGGCGCCGTTCCTCGGTCAGATGGGGGATGACCACACGGAGGACCGTGCCGTCGTTGGCTGGATTGAGGCCCAGGTCCGATTTCAGGATGGCCTTCTCGATGGCGGAGAGCAGGGTTCGGTCCCAGGGTTGTACTACCAGGAGCCGGGCCTCCGGGGCGGAGATGCTGGCCAGTTGCACCAGGGGTGTGGCGACGCCGTAGTATTCCACGTGGAGGTTCTCGATCAGCGCGGGCGAGGCTCGTCCGGTGCGGATGGTAACCAGTTCGTTGTGCAGGGCCTCCAGGGCCTTTTTCATGTGGTCTTCGGTTTCCTTGAGTATCTTTTCGATCACTTTTCAACACCCTCTCGGCTGGTACATCCGGTTTACCGCGAAGGCGCAAAGGTAAAGATGACTCTGCTGAAAGAACTCGGATTTAACCGTAGAGTGCGCAGAGTGCGCTGAGTTTTTCCTGATTTTCTCTGCGCTCTCGGCGTTCTCCGCGGTGAGAAAACAGCCGGAGCGACCTTTTTTAGCGGAGTCAAAGATCTCTTCGCGTTCTTTGCGTCTTCGCGGTTCAATCATCCATCGCTGACCAGGGTGCCGATTTCGTCTCCCATCACTGCTTTCTCGACGCTTCCGGGTTCCCAAAGATTAAAGACGATGATGGGCATGTGGTTTTCCATGCACAGGCTCAGGGCGGTGGAGTCCATGACCTCCTCGAGTTGCAGGTTCAGCGCCTTCAGGTAGGTCAGCCGGTGGAAGCGCCTGGCCTGGGGGTTGTTCCGGGGATTCTCGGCGTAGATGCCGTCCACCTTGGTGGCCTTTAGAATTACCTGGGCTCCGATCTCCACGGCCCGCAGAGCTGCCGCCGTATCAGTGGTGAAATAGGGGTTGCCGGTGCCGGCGGCGAAGATCACCACCCGCCCCTTTTCCAGATGGCGGATGGCCCGGCGGCGGATGTAGGGCTCGGCGATCTGGCGCATCTCCACCGCCGTTTGCACCCGGGTGAAAACCTTCTTGCGCTCCAGGGAGTCCTGGAGCGCAAGGGCATTGATCACCGTGGCCAGCATGCCCATGTGGTCGGCGGTGGCCCGGTCCATCTCCCGGGCCAATGCGGATTGACCACGCCAGATGTTGCCGCCACCGATGACGATGGCGGTCTGTACCCCCAGGCGATGCACCTGGGCGATCTGATCGGTCACGCGAGACACCGCCGTGGGATCGATACCATACTCGCCCTGGCCCGACAGGGCCTCTCCGCCCAGCTTGAGCAGGACCCGCTGATATTTCGGTGCGGTCACGTATCTTGACCTCCCAATTCGTAGCGCCTAAAGCGTCGCACCCGGATGTTCTCGCCGACTCTGGCGATCTTCTGGGTGATCAGTTCCTTGACCGTCAATTCGCCGTCTTTGATGAACGGTTGCTCGGTCAGGCAGACCTCCTGATAGAAGCTCTCGAGTTTGCCTTCCACGATCTTGTCCGCCACTTCCGGTGACTTGCCCTCCTGTAGCGCTTGCTCCCGGAAGGCCGAGCGTTTCGCTTCCAGCACCTCCGCTGGCACGAGATCTGGTGTAACGTACTCCGGCTTTTGGGCGGCTATCTGCATCGCCAGGTCGTGGGCTAGCTCTTTGACCCCCGGCAGCCGAGCCACGAAGTCGGTCTCACAGTTGACCTCCACCAGGACGCCGATGCGCCCCCCGGCGTGGATGTATGATTCTACCAGGCCTTGTTCTGCCACCCGGTTGGCCTTTTTGGCGGCGATGGCCAGCCCCCGCTGTCTTAAAAAGGCCTTGGCCTGCTCGTAGTCGCCATTGGCCTGGATCAAGGCCCTCTTACAATCCATGACCCCGGCGCTGGTCTCTTGCCGTAGTTGCTTGATCGCGCTGGCAGAGATGTCCAACGGTTCCTCCTTAGATGAATGATGAGATGAATGATGAGTAATTGAAGGCGGAGCGACTACTGTTCGTCCCCGGCTGAGGCGATGAACTCCTCGATGACGGGCAGTGTTCCCTCTCCTTCCAGAGCCGGCGCCTCCTGGGCCGCCTGAGCCTCCGCGGCCACCGCCTCGGCCTCTGCCTCGGCCTCTGCCTCGGCTGCCTGTCTCAAGGCCTGACCTTCCAGGACGGCACCAGCCACCTTGTTGGAGAGCAGCTTCACCGCTCGGATGGCGTCGTCGTTGGCCGGGATGGCATAGGTGATGGGGTCTGGATTGCAATTCGTGTCCACCAGGGCTACAATGGGGACCTCCAGCCGGTAGGCCTCAGTTACAGCGATGGATTCCTTATGAGGATCGACGATGAACACCGCCGAGGGCAGCTTCTTGAGGGTCCTGATGCCGCCCAGGAGGCGGTTGAGCCGTGCCATCTCCTCCTCCAGCTTCAGGACCTCCTTCTTGGGCAGACGCTCGAACTCCCCGCTCTGCTGGCGAGCCTCCAATTCTTCCAGGCGCTTGATCCGGGACTGGATGGTCTGGAAATTGGTCAGCATGCCGCCCATCCAGCGCTGGTTGACGTAGGGCATGCCACAGCGTTTGGCCTCCTCCCCAATGGCCTCCTGGGCTTGCTTCTTGGTGCCTACAAAGAGAATGTTCCCTCCGTTGGCCACCAGGTCCCGGATGAAGGCATAGGCCTCGTTCAGCTTCACCACGGTCTGCTGCAGGTCGATGATGTGGATGCCGCTGCGCTCGGTGAAGATGTAAGGCCTCATCTTGGGGTTCCAGCGCCGGGTCTGGTGGCCGAAGTGAACGCCGGCCTCCAGAAGCGCCTTCATGGAAACGATGTTCGCCACTTGTCTCCTCCTTTATTCGTTCTCGGCCCGGGTAGGCCCGTCCGCTCCCTTCAACCTGCCGGGAACTGGGCAAACGAAAGGGTTAGGTGTTTCGGGGCAAAGGAGCCCGAACCGCCAGGCCCCCGTGAGAGCATCGCTCTTCACCCTCGGCATCTAACCCTAGTGCTTGGGCCAGCACGGCCCGAGACAGTCTGAGAGCGTGTGTGATGGTGACGAATGCCCAAGGAATTAGTATAGCATATCAAGAGCTTTCCCGCAAGCTTAGAGGATGTAACGGCTCAAGTCCTCGTTTTGCACCAGGTTGGCCAGGCGATTCACCACGAAGGCTTTATCCACCATGATTGTTTGGCCGCGATATTGGGCGGCGTTGAACGAGAGGTCCTCCAGGGTCTTCTCTATGATCGTTTGCAGGCGTCGAGCACCGATGTCCTCGCTCCGCTCGTTCATCAGGCTGGCCAGGCGGGCCATCTCCTCCAGGGCATCGGGGGTGAAAACCAGGTTTACCCCTTCGGTGCTCAACAGCGCCTGATATTGCCTGGTAAGGGCGTTCTGCGGCTCAGTGAGGATGCGCACGAAGTCCTCCTGGGTCAATCTCTCAAGCTCTACCCGCAAAGGGAAACGGCCCTGGAGCTCGGGGATCAAATCGGAGGGCTTGACCTCGTAGAATGACCCGGCGGCGATGAACAGGATGTGGTCGGTGGACACCGGTCCGTACCTGGTCATCACCGTAGTGCCATCGACGATGGGCAACAGGTCCCTCTGGACTCCTTCGCCAGAAACATCTGCCCCCACCTCCACGCGGGGCCCCGCGATCTTGTCCAGCTCGTCAATGAAGACCACGCCCAGCTCGGAGGCCCGTTGCGTGGCGGTCTCCACCATCTCATCGTAGTCTATGAGTTTCTCCGACTCTTCCTGGAGCAGGAGGCGACGCGCCTCCTGGACCGAGACCCGGCGTCGACGCTTGTGGACTTGAGCCTGGTAGCGGGCCACGAAATCCTGGAAGGACTCGTTCATCTCTTCGAGACTCATGTCGGGACCGAATTCCAGGATCGACTCCATACTGTCGTTTTCGCTGGGGAGCTCGATCTCGATGGCTGCTTCCTCCAGCTTATTCTTGGCCAGCAATCGTGCCACCCGCCGCCGGCGTTGGCGCAACCGGGCCTGCTCCTGCGGGGAGAGGCTGGGCGCCATGGGACGGGCCTGGGGTGTCGGCGTTACCGCCTCGGCCCTGGCCGGCTCGCTGGCCTGGGCCAGGCCGGGCCCCGAGGCCATTCCCGTGGCAGCGGTCGAGGTACCGGTGGGGATGGGTGGCCGCAGCGGCGTTGGCTCTCGTTGGGGCCTGAAGTTCGCCTTGGATATTGGGCCGTGGGGGTATTGCTGGCACAAGTAGTCCACGATGCGCTGGGCCGCCGCGGCCTCAGCTTTTTCGCGGACCAGGAGCAACTGCTCATCGTGTACCGTCTCCACGGCGTTTTCGACCAGGTCTCGGATGATGGCCTCCACGTCGCGGCCCACATAGCCCACCTCAGTAAACCTGGTGGCCTCGACTTTCACAAAGGGCGCCTTGATCATCTGTGCCACCCGTCGGGCGATCTCGGTCTTGCCCACGCCGGTGGGGCCGATCATGAGGATGTTCTTGGGCATGATCTCCTTGCGCAACTCTTCGGGCAAATGACGCCGGCGTTCGCGGTTGCGCAGGGCCACGGCCACCGCACGCTTGGCCTCGGCCTGGCCCACGATGTACTTGTCCAGTTCGGCCACGATCTCCTGTGGCGCCAAGGTTGGTAACAGTTGCTGTTCCATGTT
>DYIS01000003.1:10562-36665 GCA_020723545.1 Ktedonobacter racemifer | reverse complement strand
CTGTTTTACTCCAAGCCATCCACCGGCACAGTGCGGTGTAGCAGCCATAAAGGAGGAGATACAGGAAACAATGTCTGTCAAGTGGCAAGAGCTCTACTCTGCCCGCGCCAGGGGAATGAAGACCTCGGAGATCCGGGAACTGCTCAAGCTCGCCTCCAAGCAAGACATCATCTCCTTCGCCGGAGGCTTGCCGGACCCGGCCCTTTTTCCACTCGCCCACTTCCAGGAGGTGACCGATTTCGTACTGGAGCAAAAAGGCAAGAAGGCCCTGCAGTACAGCGAGACCGAGGGCCTGGGGGAGTTGAGAGAACTCCTGGCTGAACGGTCTCGGGCCGATGACATCCCCTGTGACGCGGAGAATATCATCATCACCTCCGCCTCCCAGCAAGGGCTAGACCTGGCGGCCAAGGTTCTCCTGGATGCGGGTGACACCTGTCTCCTGGAAGCACCTTCTTATCTGGGGGCCATTCAGGCGTTCAATGCCTACCAGGGCCGGCCAGTGGGGATTCCCCTGGACGATGAGGGCCTCCGCGTGGACCTCCTGGAGACGAAGCTGCGGGAACTGAGAGCAGAGGCCATCCGGCCGAAGTTCCTCTATGTGGTGCCCAACTTCCAGAATCCCTCCGGGGTCACCCTTTCTATGGAACGGCGCCAGCGCCTGGTGGAGATAGCTGCCCGGTGGGACCTTCTCATCATCGAGGATGACCCCTACGGCGCTTTGCGTTTCTCCGGCAAGCCTTTACCATCCTTGAAGGCCCTGGACCCCGACAACCGGGTGATCTACCTGCGGACCTTCTCCAAAACACTGGCCCCCGGCATCCGCCTGGGCTGGATCATCGCTGACAAGCCCTTCGTGCGCCAGATCGCCATCGCCAAGCAGGCGACGGACCTCTGCACCCCCGCCCTCACCCAACACATTGCCTACGAGTTCTGCCGGCGAGGCTACCTGGAGGAGTACGTAGCCCGGGTGCGGGAGGAATATCAGCGCAAATGCCAATGTATGCTGGCGGCCATGGACGAGTTTTTCCCAGCCGCGGTGCACTGGCCAAAGCCAACCGGTGGCATGTTCGTGTGGGCCACCGCCCCGGCCTACCTGGACACCGTCGAGATGTTCCCCCGGGCCCGCGAGGCCAAGGTGGCCTACGTCATCGGCAGTGTCTTCTACGCCGACGGCAGTGGCCGCAACGCCATGCGCCTGAACTTCTCGCTGCCAACTCTGGAGCAAATACCCCAAGGCATCGAGAGGCTGGGGAGCCTGCTAAGGGCAGAGATCGCCTCCCACGAAGGCGTCGTAACTCTCGAGCCAACGCGCGTTCATTGAAGATAGCCATCGGCTAAAGTGTCCGGGTCCGCCGTGGCATGAGCCTCCCAGTGCCCGGTGAAAATTCAGCTAAGGAGCAGAAAATGACCAGGTATGCTTACTTCGGCGGTGCCATCGTGCCCATCGAGGAGGCCAAGGTCAGCATCATGACCCACGGGCTGAACTACGGCACCGGCTGTTTCGAGGGCATCCGGGCCTACTGGAACGACAAAGAGGAGCAACTATACCTTTTCCGTCCAGCCGAGCACTACGAGCGATTGCTCCGCTCCTGCCGCATCATCCGCATCAGCCTGCCCCATTCCGTGGAGGAGCTGGTGACGATCACGGTGGACCTTCTGCGCCAGGAGGGTTTCCGGGAGGACAGTTACGTCCGGCCGCTGGCCTATAAATCGTCCCTGGGCATCGGCGTCCGCTTGCACGGCATCGAAGACTCCTTAGCCATATTCGCCCTGCCCTTCGGCAAGTACATCGAAAGCGAAGAGGGCGCCCGAGCCTGTATCTCCTCCTGGCGGCGAATGGACGACAACATGGCCCCAGCCCGGGCCAAGATCACTGGCATCTACGTCAACTCCGCCCTGGCCAAGAGCGAGGCCATGGAGAACGGCTTCGACGAGGCCATCGTGCTGAACCAGGACGGCCACGTCTCGGAAGGCTCGGCGGAGAACATCTTCATCGTCAGAGATGGGATCTTGGTCACCCCTCCCGTCACCGATAACATCCTGGAGGGCATCACCCGCGCCACGGTCATCGAGATAGCCCGGGAGAGATTCGGGATACCGGTGACGGAGAGGGCCATTGACCGCAGCGAGCTGTATGTGGCCGACGAGTGCTTCTTCTGCGGCACCGGGGTCCAGATCGTGGCCATTGGGGAGGTTGACCGCCGGCCAGTGGGCACGGGGAAGATGGGGCCCATCACCCGCGAGCTCCGAGACTTTTACTTCTCCCTGGTTCGCGGCAACGAGCCCAAATACCAGCACTGGTGCACGCCGGTCTACCAGGAAATAAAGCATGCTCTTCCAGTCCGACCATCCACTGATCCAGCATAAGCTTACCCTGCTCCGGCGACAGGAGACTGAGCCCAAGAAGTTCCGAGAGCTGGTCCGGGAACTCACCTGGCTTCTGGCCTACGAGTCCCTCCGGGACGTCCGTCTAACTGACGTCCCCATCACCACCCCTATGGGCACGATGGTGGGCAAAGAGATGGGCGAGAAGGTGGGGCTGGTGCCGATCCTGAGAGCCGGCCTGGGTATGGTGGACGCCTTCCTGGAGATACTACCCATGGCCCAGGTGTGGCACATCGGCCTTTACCGGGACCACCGGACCCTGGAACCGGTGGAATACTACAACAAGCTGCCCAGCGGTCCCACAGTGCAGGTCTGTCTGATCCTGGATCCAATGCTGGCCACTGGCGGCTCTGCGGTAGCCGCCGTGGATATCCTGAAGCGCTGGGGGGCCCAGAGGATTAAGTTCGTGGGGCTCATCGCCGCGCCGGAGGGGGTCAAGAGGCTCTCCCAGGCTCATCCCGACGTGGACATCCACGTAGCCGCCGTGGACGACCACTTGAACGACATCGGCTACATTGTGCCTGGCCTGGGCGACGCCGGGGACCGCCAGTATGGGACAGGGTAGCGCCATGAGCACCTTACGCCCCACCTGGGACGAGTATTTCATGCGCATCACCGAGGAGGTGGCCAAGCGGGCCACCTGCCTTCGACGCCAGGTGGGGGCCATCATCGTTCGCGACCACCGGATTTTGGCCACTGGATACAACGGTGCCCCCAAGAACCTGCAACACTGCGCCGAGACCGGATGTCTTCGCGAAAGGCTGGGCATCCCGGCGGGGGAGCGCACGGAGGTCTGCCGGGGACTCCACGCCGAGCAAAGCGCTATCGTTCAAGCGGCCGTCTACGGCGTGCCTATCGCCGGCGGAGACCTATACGCCACCCATCAGCCCTGCATCACCTGTGCCAAGATGCTCCTGAACGCTGGCATTGGGCGAATCGTCTTCAAGGAGAGCTATCCCGATGCCCTGGCGGAGTCGATGCTCCAACAGGCTGGCATAGAAACGGTCCGCCTCTCCGACGAATAGGCCGGGCCCTGGGTGGGCATCCCCTCCGGCTCCGCCCTATCCAGGGCCAGGATGAAGGACACCGAACGAGGGTTTTGCCGTTGACATCTCTGGTCCTGGGCGCCGTATTCGCCATAGCCCTGGTCGTCTCCCTGATCGCCACCCCGGCGGCCATCGCGCTGGCGAGACGCTGGGGTTTCATGGCCGTGCCTGGCCAGGTCAAGCACATCCATAGGATCCCGGTGCCGCGCCTGGGAGGGCTCCCCCTGTTCCTGGGGTTCATGTTCGCCGTCGCCTTCGCCCTCTGGACATCCCCCCTGGTGACCCCGCCGGCGGGGCCGGACCCCCGCGAGCCCACCCGTCTGGTGGGGTTGATCCTGGGGGCAACCGTGGCCTTCGCGCTCGGCGTCCTGGATGACCGGGTTGAGCTATCGCCCAACCCCCAGTTCCTGGGCCAGTTCTTGGCGGCCGGCATTGCGGTCTATTTCGGCATCCGCATTGACGCCATCGCTAACCCCTTGGGCGGGGACATGCTCTTTTTTCCACTCTGGCTCAGCGTGCCCCTGACCTTCTTCTGGATCGTGCTGGCCATGAACACCATCAACTGGCTGGACGGGCTGGACGGGCTGGCCGCCGGCATCGGCGCCTTCGCTGCCATTCTTCTCTTCCTGCGCAGCGTGACCATGATCCAGCCCCAGTACTCCATCGCCATGCTCTTATTGGCCCTGGCGGGAAGCTCCCTGGGCCTTTTGCCCTTTAACTTCCACCCGGCCCGCATCTTCCTGGCCGGAGGCGCCTACCTCCTGGGATTCCTCTTGGGCGCTCTCTCCATCATCGGCGGCACCAAGGGCGCCACCTTCCTCCTGGTCCTGAGCATACCCATCTTGGACTTGGCCTGGCAGATCTTGAACCGCGTGCTCCATGGCCGTTCTCCGGTACGCGGGGACCGGGGGCACCTGCACCATCGCCTCTTCGACCTGGGCATCTCCCAGCCCCGAGTGGTCTTCGCTTACTATGCGTTCTCGGCCTTCCTGGGAAGCCTGGCCCTGGTACTGCCCCGCCCCTTGGAGAAGTATTTAGCCCTGGCGGCCAGCGCGGTCCTGGCCCTGGCGGTGATGGTTTACCTGGCCCAGACGAGGGTCCGGCCTGACTAGGACCAGACCATTGAGGCCCGTGGGCAAAAGCCATCCAACAATCCTGAAGGTAAAGTCAGTGGCTGTAAGAAAAAACACAACCTTTATTTGCGCCGGGGTCTTCAATGTGCTATAATTCCGTAGCCCTGGCGTGCCCGCAGTGATGAGGGGTTTGCTGGAGCGGCTGGGCCTGGCCCTCCAACTGGGCTCCCTGGCCGCGGGCACGATCCTGGCTTGCCTATTCCTTGGCCTGGCCTTGGACCAGCACTTTCGTTCCGCGCCATGTGCCCTTTTTGTCTGCATGCTGGTCGGCGTTTGCGCCGCCATCATCGGCGTGCAGCGCCTGGTCTCAGGTGTCGGCCGCGGTAGTTAGCAGGGGGTTAGGGGGCGGTGCCCCCTTTTGTTACCGAAGAGCCGATATCCTCGCCGGAGGAGCGTCGCCGTGCGTTTCCTTGGATCAAGAGCCTTGCGCTACACCATCATCGCCATTGCCGCCTTGGTCGGGGCAGTAGCCCTGGCCCGGGCATTCCCGGTGAAGCTACCGGACATCGCGGTGGCCCCAGAGCCCATCGCTCAGGTTTCCCTCTTCGGCCTGAACTACTCCGTCACCAATAGTCTTCTCACCAGTTGGCTTGCCATGCTGCTTTTGGTTCTGCTCGCCATCGCCACCACCCATAGAATGAAGCCCGTTCCGGATGGCTTGCAGAACCTGGTGGAGGCCCTGGTGGAGGCCATCTACGGCTTGGTGGAGGACGTGTCCAAGCACAATGCTCGCAAGTTCTTCCCCATTGTGGCCACCATCTTCCTGTTCGTCCTGGTCTCTAACTGGTTGGGCCTCTTGCCTTTCTTCGGCCCCCTGGGCATCTGGCACGAGGTCAAGAGCCACTCGGGTGAGGTGGAGAGGGTGCTCATCCCCCTCTTTCGCTCACCATCCACCGATCTGAACACCACCGTGGGCCTGGCCCTGATCTCGGTGACCATGACCCAGGTGTTTGGCGTCCAGGCCCTGGGGATCTTCGGCTATTTCGGGAGGTTCCTGAACCTGAGGGGGCTCGGGAAGCTCATCGGCGCCCTTTTCGGCCGGCCCCCGCGCCTGGGCCTGGGGGGGCTCTTCGGATTGGCCTTTAACGCCTTCCTGGATCTCTTCGTGGGCCTTCTAGAACTCATCAGCGAGATGGCTAAGATCATCTCGTTCTCCTTTCGTCTCTTTGGCAACATCTTCGCCGGCGAGGTCCTCCTGGCAGTCATCGCCTTCCTCTTCCCGTTTTTGCTCTCTCTGCCTTTCCTGGGGCTGGAGGTTTTCGTGGGCTTCATCCAGGCCTTCGTATTTGCCATCTTGACCCTGGTCTTCATGGCTATGGCCACCATGGGCCACGGTGCTGAGGAACACAAGGGCTGATCTCTCACTCGGCGCAATGCGACCGCTATTCTATACAAACCAAGGAGGAAATGTAAATGCCACTTGATCTGGGGGTTTTGCGACTATTCGCAGCCGGCCTGGCAATCGGCATTGGGGCGGTGGGCCCCGGGATTGGCCTCGGCCTGCTGGTTGCTGCGGCGCTCAATGCTATCGGCCGGAATCCCGAGGCGGCAGGGGCGATCCAGATCAACATGTTCATCGGCATTGCCTTCACCGAGGCGGTGGCTATCTATGCCCTGGTGGTCGCCCTGATCTTGATCTTTGTGGCCAAGTAAACCAGGCAGATGCCAAGCCGCTGAGTTCATGGACGGTAGACCGAAGTTCCGTGACACGATTGGCAAAGGGGGTAAGAGTTCTTGGAAGCATTGGGGATCGATCCGAACCGATTGCTTTCCTCGGTTTTCAATTTCACCGTACTTTTGATCTTGCTATGGTTTTTCCTTTACAAGCCGGTCTTGAAGATGCTGGAGGAACGCAAAGAGCGCATCCGGCAAGGCCTGGCCGACGCCGAGGCGGCCCGGCAAGCAGCCCGGCGGGCCCAGGAGGACTATCAGCGCCAGATGGAGCAGGCCCACAAGGACGCCCAGGCCATAATCGCCCAGGCTACCCAGGCTGCGGAGAAGGCCCGGGAGGAGATTCTGTCTCAGGGCCGGGGGGAGGCCAGGGCCATCGTGGCCAAGGCCCAAGAGAAGATCGAATACGAGCGCAAGCAGGCCATGGCCGAGTTGCGAGGCCAGGTAGCTCAACTGGCGATCCTGGCTGCCAGCAAGGTCATAAGCCGGGAGCTGGACGAACGCGCCCATCGCCAATTGATCCAGGAGTTCCTGGCTGAGACTGCCAGTCTGAACTAGCGACGAGGTATAAATGAGGGAAGTTAGCAAGAAGGCCAGCCCGGTGGACTACGCGCAAGCCATCTTGCAGCTCGCCGCCGAACCTTGGTTGGACAATCTGAAGCTCTTTGCCCAGCGGGCGCACCAGCAAGAAGTGTTACGATTATTGAACGACCCCCTGGTGGAGCCCGAGGAAAAGCAAAGGGTCGTCCGCGAGCTGGGGAATGGCCTCCCAACCAAAGTGCTCAATTTTCTTTTCGTCCTGGTTGCCAATAGCCAGATAGATATATTAGACTATGTTATCGCCGAATACGAGCATCGCATTAGCGCAAAAACGGTGGTAAAGACAGCAACGATCAAAAGTGCCATCCCGCTTTCCGCTGAGGAGAGGGAAGGCGTCTGTCAGTTCGTGATCCAACGTTTCGGCAATGACCTTGATTTCCAGTACGTGGTGGACCCGGCTATCCTGGGAGGCCTGGTCATCAGGGTAGGCGATCAGGTAATTGACGGGTCCATCGCCACCAAATTGGCGCTCTTAAAGGAAAGGCTGTCCTAGCGCTCACCATGCTTTAGGAGGGACCATGGTAATCCGCGCCGAGGACATCAGTTCGCTCATCCGCAGGCAGATCGAGAGCTTTGTGGCCCCCCTGGAGGCGGTGGACGTGGGCACCGTGGTGGAGGTAGGCGACGGCATCGCCCGGGTGGATGGCCTGTCCGGGGCTATGGCCAGTGAGCTCCTGGAATTCCCCAACGGTGTGTATGGCATCGCCCTGAACCTGGAACAGAATAGCGTTGGCGTCATCATCCTGGGCGACTATGGCCGGATCCGGCAGGGCGATACGGTCAAGTGCACCCACCGCATCGTAGAGGTCCCGGTGGGCGAGGCCCTCACTGGCCGGGTCGTGAACGCGCTGGGGCAGCCCCTGGACGGCAAAGGGCCCATCCAGGCTACCAGGTTCCGGCCCATCGAGCGCATCGCCCCCAACGTGGTCACCAGAGAGGCGGTGAACGTGCCCCTGCAGACCGGCATCAAGGCCATCGATGCCATGATCCCCGTCGGCCGGGGCCAGCGGGAGCTGATTATCGGCGACCGCCAGATCGGGAAGACCGCCATTGCCATAGACACCATCATTAACCAGAAAAAGGGTGACGTGGTCTGCATCTATGTGGCCATCGGCCAGAAGCAGTCCAAGGTGGCCCAAGTAGTGGCCACATTGGAACAGTACGGCGCCATGGATCACACCATCGTGGTGATGGCAGCAGCCTCAGACCCGGCAGCCATGCAATACATCGCGCCCTATGCCGGCTGTGCCATGGGCGAGGAGGTCATGGAACAGGGCAAAGACGCCCTGGTGATATACGACGACCTTTCCAAACACGCCTGGGCCTATCGGCAGGTCTCGCTCCTGCTGCGGCGCCCCCCCGGACGGGAGGCCTACCCGGGCGACGTTTTCTATCTGCATTCCCGGCTCCTGGAGCGAGCCGCCAAAATGAACAAGGACTACGGGGGTGGCTCCCTCACCGCCCTACCCATAGTCGAGACCCAGTTGGGCGACGTGGCCACCTATATTCCCACCAACGTCATCTCCATCACCGACGGCCAGATCTACCTGGAGCCTGACCTCTTCTACACGGGCATCCGACCGGCTTTAAATGTAGGCATCTCCGTGTCGCGGGTGGGCTCCAACGCGCAACTCCGGGCCATGCGCCAGGTGGCGGGAAAGCTGCGGCTGGACCTGGCTCAATTCCGCGAGCTGGCGGCCTTCGCCCAGTTCGGGTCAGACCTGGACAGGGCCACCAGGGCCCAGATCGATCGTGGCCTGCGCATCACCGAGGTGCTCAAACAGCCCGAGTACAGGCCCATGGCCGTGGAGAAGCAGGTGATGATCCTCTACGCCGTAATAAATGGCTATCTGGACGACGTGGAGCTGGAAAAGGTCCAGGCATTTGAGGAGGCCTTCCATCGGTTTATGGACTCGGTCCACCCGGAGATCGCCCGGGCCATCGCCAGAGACAAAGAGCTCAGCGACGAACTCACCGAGGCCTTGAAGAGCGCCATCGTCGAGTTCAAGCAGACCGTGCCACTGGCGGAGTTAGCCGCCAGGTCCTAATGTCTCCTGATGTCCCGGAGTTCAACTCCGGGACATCAGGATGGAGGTCCTCTTGCCCAGCACCAGGGAAATACGCCGCCGCATAAAGAGCATCAGGAATACGGCCAAGATCACCAAGGCCATGGAGTTGGTGGCTGCCTCCAAGATGCGTCGGGCCCAGGAGGCGGTTTTGGCCTCCCGGCCCTACGCTGAAAAGATGCGGGAGGTCCTCACCGACCTGTCCAGCCAGCCTCAGGGGGGAAGTGAGGCCTTGCATCCCTTGCTGGCGGAACACCCGGAGGGCAAGGCCTGTATCGTGCTCATGACCGCCGACCGGGGTCTCTGCGGCGGCTTCAACGCCAACGTCCTTCGCTTCGCCTCCAGTTTTATGCTGGAGCAGGCCGGCCCGGTGAGCTTGGTCGCCGTGGGCCGTAAGGGGCGAGACTTCATGTACCGCCACGGGCAGGACGTCGTCGCGGAGTTCACCAATCTGGGCGACTATCCCCGGCTCTCAGACATATCCCCCATCGCTCGGTTAGTCATCGACGACTACGCTCTGGGTCGCATGAGCCAGACATTCCTGGTCTTCACCCGTTTCTACACCACCATGACCCAGAGACCCCTGGCACAGAGGCTTCTGCCGATCAAGGCCCTACACCGTGAGGCTGTTGCCGGTGAGAGACCGCGCAAGATCAACGAGTACATCTACGAGCCAACGCCACGTGGGGTCTTGGACCATCTCCTTCCCCGCTTCGTGGAGATACAGGTGTACCAGGCTCTCTTGGAGTCCATTGCCAGCGAACACTCCGCCCGCATGGTAGCCATGCGCAACGCCACCGACAACGCCTATGATATAATTGATGAGCTTACCCTGTACTATAACAAGGCCCGCCAGGCCGCCATTACCAGGGAGATAATCGATATAACCACCAGCGCCCGGGCCGTGAGACGATAGCGCCGGTGAGAGCACCCAGTTGGGAACGCGCAATCGAGGGGTTGATCGTGCTAGCGGCCGTGGTACTCTTCATGGCCCTGGCACTTTACCAGATCAACCTGCCCGGTTTCTATTACGACGAGGCCCTGGATGTGGTGCCGGCGATGCAGATCATACTGGCCGGGCAGCCCACCGAGCTGCTCCGGGGGATAGGCCTCAGGGTCTCAGGCCTGACCCTGCCGGTCATGATTATGGACTACTTGGGGGCGGTGAACACCTACCTGGTGCTGCCCTTTTTCCAGGTCTATGGGTTCACCGTCTTCGCCGTGCGCTTCATGTGTGTGGTGGTGGCCGCCGGGGCCCTGGTACTGGCGTATTTCTGGCTCCGGGGGCTCTTCGGGCCTGGGGTTGCCGGCGTAGCGGTCCTGCTCCTGGCGGTGAACCCGTCATTCATTTTCTGGGGCCGGATGGGGGTCTCGGTCACGTCGGTGATGAGCCTTTTGGCCATGGCCGCCCTCCTGGCCTTCGCCCGCTGGAGGGCCGCCGGGCGTGACCTTTGGCTCTTTCTGGGGGCAGTGGCCCTGGGCCTGGGCCTGTGGGCCAAGTTCTTGTTCCTGTGGTACATCGTGGCCCTGGCCATGGCCCAGGCGATCCTGAACTTCAGGTTCAGGCTGAACCGCCAGGCGCTGCTGGCCAGCCAGGTGTTCGGCCTCGCCATCAGTCAGTGGCTGACGGTTGCGGTGGGATTGGCTTTGGGGGCCTGGCCGCTCCTCTGGTTTAACCTAAATACCGGGGGGACGGTGCAGGTACTCGCCCAAAATATAGAAAACACTGCCTATGGCGTCGACAACCGGGATTTCTTTAACAACCTCCGGACTGCTCTGGAGTCCTTTCGGGTCTTCCTTAATGGAGGCTATTTCTGGTACTATGGCCAGGCCTTCGAGAACGCCCTCTATCCGGCGATGTTCACACTGTCGGCCCTGGGGGCCGTGGCGCTGGTCTGGGCCCGGTACCGCCACCTGCGGCGCCGGGTGGCCTTCGTGCTTATCGTCCTGGGGCTCTTGGTGCTGCAGAGCTCCTTCACCATTTCGGGGCTCTGGGCCACGCACCTTTACATAGCTGTGCCGCTGCCGCAGACGGTGGTGGCACTGTTTGCGGTCCTGGCCGGCCGCTGGCTGGCCAGGACGAGGCCCTGGGGGACAATGGCCCGACGGGCCTTGACCTGGGCCCTTCCGGTGGTTTTCGTTGCGCCTCTCTTTCTGGGAGACCTCTGGGTGGACCTCAGGTATCACCAGGCGCTTCAGGAAACCGGCGGGCTGGGGAGGTTCTCCGATGCGATTTATGGGCTGGCCAGTTACCTGGACCGCAACCCGAAGCTGACCCCGTGGGCCCTGGACTGGGGCATTAGCAAGAGCGTCCAGGTCATAACCCAGGGTCGGGTGAATCCCCAGGAGTTATACGGGTTTCAGGAGACACCGGGCCCTGATTTCCAACGGCGCCTCTCGGAGGTGTTGGCCGATCCGGACAACATTTACCTGTTTCACGGCGCCGGAAGCGTGGTTTATCCGCGTTCCGAGGCGTTTCTGCAGACCGTCCGGGCCGCTGGAAAGCAGGCCAAGGCGGAGCAGGCCTTCTTCTCCCGCAGCGGAGAGCTGATCTACGTGGCTATGTCGGTGCAATGATTGTTTCTTCACGGTTAAAGGAACTGGGCATATACTGGGGGGAGCAATGGTAAGGGGAAAGATCGTGCAGATCATCGGCCCGGTGGTAGACGTGGAGTTCCCGCCGGAGGGCTTGCCGGAGATCTACGACGCAGTAGAAATAATGAAGCCGAATGGGGAAACCCTGGTGGCGGAGGTCCAGCAGCACCTGGGCAACAACTGGCTGCGCTGCGTGGCCATGTCCTCCACGGATGGTCTGAGACGTGGCGCGGAGGCCATGGCCCCTGGCGGGCCCATCACCGTGCCGGTGGGGCGGGGTTGTCTGGGCCGGCTGATGGACGTGGTGGGCAACCCCATCGACAACAAGGGGCCCATCGCTGCCGAGAAGCGTTATCCCATCCACCGGCCGGCTCCACCCTTCGAGGACCAGGAGACCGAGTCCCGCGTGTTCGAGACCGGGCTCAAGGTCATTGACTTGGTGGCGCCTTTCACCCAGGGTGGCAAGACCGGTGTCTTCGGCGGCGCCGGCGTGGGCAAGACAGTCATCATCCAGGAACTCATACGCAACATCGCCGCAGAACACGGCGGCTTTTCCGTCTTCGCGGGGGTGGGCGAGCGGTCTCGGGAGGGCAACGATCTCTACCATGAGATGCAGGCCTCCGGCGTCATCGATAAGACCGTCCTGGTCTTCGGCCAGATGAACGAGCCCCCCGGCGCCCGTTTGCGGGTGGGCCTCACCGGGCTCACCGGCGCCGAGTACTTCCGGGACGAGGAGGGACAGGACCTCCTGCTCTTCATCGACAACATCTTCCGTTTCGTCCAGGCCGGCTCCGAGGTATCGGCCCTTCTGGGCCGCATGCCCTCCGCCGTGGGCTACCAACCCGTCCTGGCCACGGAGATGGGCGAGCTCCAGGAGCGCATCACCTCCACTAAGCGCGGTTCCATCACCTCGGTCCAGGCAATTTACGTGCCCGCCGACGACATCACCGACCCTGCGCCGGCCACCACCTTCGCCCACCTGGATGCCACCATCACCCTGGAACGGGCGCTGACCGAGCAGGGTTTATATCCCGCCGTGGACCCCCTGGCCAGCACCTCGCGCATCCTTGACCCCCGCATCGTGGGCGAGGAGCACTATACCGTGGCCCGCAGCGTCCAAAAAGTATTGCAACGCTACAAAGATCTACAGGACATCATTGCCATCCTGGGCATCGATGAGCTCTCCGAGGACGACAAGCTCACCGTGGCCCGGGCCCGCAAGATCCAGCGCTTTCTGTCTCAGCCCATGTTCGTGGCCGAGGTCTTCACCGGCACCCCTGGTCGGTACGTGCCGATCAAGGAGACCGTCCGGGGCTTCAAAGAGATATTGGAGGGACGGCACGACGCCTTGCCCGAGCAGGCATTCTACATGGTGGGGACCATTGACGATGCCCTGGCCAAGGCCGAGCGGCTCAAGGCGTAAACCTAAAGAAGGGCAGATGTCCGGGGCAGCAGGCGATTTCTGCTAAAAGAAAGAATGACCGATGCTCACCATTCGGTTTGAACTGGTCACAGGGGAGCGCCTGGTGTATTCCGACGACGTGGACATGATCATCGCCCCGGGCACCGAGGGCGAGCTGGGCATCCTGCCCCGGCATACCCCCCTGCTCACCGGCCTGCAGCCAGGGGAGCTGCGCCTGAAAAAGGGGGCTGAGGAGATATCCATCGTCATCACCGGCGGGTTCATGGAGGTGCTGCCGGACAAGGTTACCGTCCTGGCCGATGCGGCGGAGCGAGCTGAGGAGATCGACATCGCCCGGGCGGAGGCTGCCCGACAACGGGCACTGGAGAGGCTACAACAGCGGGCCGGGGATGCGGATCTGGCCAAGGCCCAGGCCTCGCTCCAGCGGGCCGTGGCGCGACTCAAGGTGGCCAAGCGCAAGCGCCGGCCTGGCGGCACGGTGAGGCAGGAATTAGGAGAATAAACTCGAGGGCCGCTCCCCCGGCCCCGGGTAAAGGAATAAAACATGAGCTGGTTCAACAGGCAGATCGGCATTGATCTGGGCACCGTGAACGTTCTGGTGTACGTCAAGAGCAAAGGCACTGTCATCAACGAGCCCTCAGTGGTGGCTATCTCGGCGAATGATGGCAAGATCGTGGCCATCGGGAACGAAGCCCGGCAGATGCTGGGTCGAACGCCAGGAAGCATCGAGGTAAGCCGTCCCATGCAGGATGGGGTCATCGCCGATTACGTGGTCACCGAGGCCATGCTGCGCTATTTCATCAATAAGGTATCCGGGTGGTTGCCACTGTTCGGCCCCGAGGTGATGATCACCGTTCCCACTGGCGTCACCAGCGTGGAGAGCCGGGCGGTCCACGACGCAGCCATCCAGGCCGGGGCCAAGGCGGCCTATCTCATCCCCGAGCCCCTGGCAGCAGCAATTGGCGCCCGGGTGCCCATCAGTGAGCCCAGCGGGAACATGGTCATCGACGTCGGTGGCGGCACCACTGAGGCGGCAGTGATCTCATTGAATGGCATCGTGGTCAGCGCCTCCACCCGGGTAGGCGGCAATAGGATCGACGATGCCATCGCCTCCTATATCAAGCGCAAGTACAATCTTATCGTGGGCGACCGCACGGCCGAGGAGATCAAGATCGAGATCGGGAGCGCTATGCCCCTGGAGAAAGACCTGTTCATGGACGTGCGCGGCCGGGACCAGGTAGTCGGGCTCCCCAAGACCATCCGCATCTCCTCCACTGAGGTATGCGAGGCCATCACGGAGCCGGTGGCGGCCATCGTCAACACCTGCAAGTCGGTTTTGGAGAGGACGCCGCCGGAGCTAGCCTCCGACGTCATCGACAGGGGCCTCGTCATGACTGGCGGGGGCGCCCTCCCGCGCAACCTGGACAAGCTCCTGACCCGGGAGACTGGCGTGCCGTGCCATGTGGCCGACGAGCCCCTGAAATGCGTGGCCCTGGGCGCCGGCCTGGCCCTGGAGCGCTACGACGCCTTGCGCAAGCACCTGCCGGCTGTCTAGATACCGCTTAGTATTGAGACATCATCAAGACATTGGGTCCCGGCATTCCGGCTCGATCTACCTGGCTTCGTATTCCCCCAGTATCACCCGGTTCTCCTGGCCCCTCCCCACCACCATGAGCCTCTCGCCAGTGGAGGGGAGATACATCCCCACCTCCAATCGGTATCGCCCCGGAGGGGCCTCCCCGGATATCACCAGGTCGTAATCGTCCCGCAACACCTCGCCCTCCTCCCAAGAGGTGGTGGGGCGAGAACCCAAGAGCGGCTGGTTGTCTTTCTGACCCCAAGGCCTGTCCATCACGTCGATAACGTGGGTGAACACAGTATAGTCTCTGGAGACCCTGCCCGTGGCCTGCCAGAAGAGTGCAAGCCTGATCGTTTTTCCAGCGGCGAATTCTCCCTCTAACCGGTATCCGAGGAGCACTATCCGGTCTCCCAATCGGGCCAAGGGCGGCCGGCTCAGGTCGGGCAGGTCCTCCGGGTCTATGACCCTGGCCATCAGATACGGATTAACCGCCACCACCGCGAGGGCGATTAAGAGGGCCTGGAAGGTGAGGTCGCTGCCAGACAGCCGGGCCTCCGTGCTCAAGACACTGCCGGCTACCACCGCCAGGGCCAGGGCGATGAAGGCCAGGAACTGCCAGGGGTAGCCAATCAACGTCTCCAGGGATAATGCCCGCCAGAGGAACTCCGACCCGTCCAACATCAGGGCGCCGGAGACCACGGCCAGTCCCAGGAAGAATGTCACCTGCCTCTGTCCCCACCAGCGGCCCGCCGCCTGCCCGATCCCCCCCGCTCCCTGAGAAGGAGGATACAGGTACCAAACGGCCAGGGCCAGGAAACCCAGCCCAACCGGCACGACCCCCAGTTGAAACGGCAAACTCTCCTGGCCAAAGGAGCCAGGGGTCCCCGGGCCCCAGGCCGGGGAGAAGAGCTGGAAAAAATGAATGAAATGCCTAACGTAGTCGCCAGCCGGAGCCAATGTAGACCACCCTGCCGAGGCGAAGAACGGCAAAGCCAGGACAAAGCCTGCGGCCACCGCAGCGGCCAGCCCGCCCGCCACAGCCCAAGCCTTGCCCCGGGAGGACCTTTCCAGACCCCAGGCTAACCAAAGGCCATAAGCCAGGATCACCGCACCGAAAAGCATTCCCAGCCCCAGATGAGCCAAAACCAACAGACAGGTCGAAAGGGCACAGACAACGAGCCAGCGCCTTTGGCCGCTATCCACAAGGTTGACCGTGGCCCACAAAGCCAACGGCGCGAAGGCGTAGAACCAGGACTCCCCGAAGGCCCCTCGCCAGTATATCTCTACGATCCGGTAGGGAGTGAAGAGGTAGACGACACTGGACACCAGGGCCGCCCTCTCGCCGAAGAGCCGGCGCACGAACAGGTACAAGGTCCAGGCCGAGAGCACCATGCTCAGGCCATAGACGAGTTTGATGGAGCTCATGTGATCCAGGCTGGCCCAACTGAACAACTGGGCCAGGTAGTAGGGAAGCCTGGCCGGTTCTGGCGCCGGTAAGAAAGACGGTGCCCAGTCCAATAAGCTTCGGCCGGCCCGCAAGGAGGAGTCCAGGCCCAGGAGGTCGTAAGCCGCCGCCAGCCCCGAGCGGGACTGCCAGGCGCCCCTTTGGGTCAAGGGAGCCCAGGTGAATACCGAGAGTAAGAATAGGATCAGGAGGTTCATTATCCCACCGCCGCGCCGCCCGGCTATGGAATGACAATTACGCTGGTCAGAAACAGCTTATCGTCGATCTTTGCTCCGGAGTCCCCGATGACCGCCAGGCGCCGCAAAGTGGCCGGATCATACAGGCCGGCCAAGAGCCGGTATTCGCCAGGCGGAAGTTGGCTTCCCAAGGGCAAGGTAAGCTGATCCTCCACCACCTCGCCCTCCATCCAGGCCGACGTAGGATAGGCCCCTCCAGTGGGGGGTCGGTCCACCTGAGCCCGCAGGGAGCCAGCGGAGTCCACCAGGTGCACGAAGGCGGTGAAGTCGGTGGACATGAACCGTCGCGCTTCCCAGTAGAGGATTAGCTGGATCTGATCACCCGCCTTCGCCTGGGATGAACCAATCCGGTACCCCAGGAGCGAGACCTGCTCGGAGAAGTTGGCGTTGACCCGGTTTGGGATGCTTTCCCGCGACACCTGGGCCTGGCCGACCTGTATCCCCGCCAGCGTCAGCTCGTCTCCCCCGCTGGCCAGGCCTAGCCGCTGGCCCGTGTCCAGCCTATAGAGCCCCACTCGCACCAGATAACGGCGTGGGGGCATTACTGCGGGCAAGGATAGCATGTGGCGATCACGGACCATCTCCCCTTTGGCCCAGCGACTGGTGGGATATATCCCCTCCATGGGCTCGCTATCGCTCTGGGCCCAGGTCTTGCCCTCCCAGTCCACCACGTGCACAAAGGCCTTATAGCGTTCCAGAGGGGTCTGCCGGGCCTGCCATAGGATGGATAGTCGAAGCCTATCACCACCTTGAAAGGCATGCGCGCGCTGCCAGGGGTTCTCGCTGACCCCAGCGTCCTTCTCCAGGTCAAAGCCGCTGAGGGTCACCTCCTGGCCAAAGCCAATGGACAGCTCGCGCCAAAGAGGGGCCGGCCAGTAGACCCGGTATTTCCCGATCTCCCGGGCCAGGGCGTAGTTACGGTCGATCTCCGAGAGCACTTCTCGGGTGAAGCGCCGGTAACGGTCTGGGTTCTCCCGGGTGCCTTTCTCCAGGATCACCTGGGAGAAGCCTCGATTCCGCAGTTGGCCCAGCTCCCAGGACTGGTCCCAACGGCCGGTCTGGGCCAATTGGGTGTATTGGAAGGAAAAATAGGGCACTTCCTTGCCGTTCACCGCCAGGAGCCCCACGTCCTCGGAGAGGATCATCCCCTGCTGGCTGGCAACGATAGGGGCCAGCTCACGGTTGGCCTGGGCGTCCTCCCGCATCATCCTGGCAGCCACCGCCGGGGTGTGGAACATGGCCGCCGCTTGCAAGAGCAAAAGGGCCGGCAACGCCAGGGCCACAGCGGGCTTTTTCGCTGCCATGCCCTCTAGCCTGGCCAGGGCCAGCCCGCTGGCCAGCGACAGCACAAACAGGGGCTCGAAGAAGTAGTTCTCCCAGGCACCCACCTTCCCGGCCAGGCCCATCGTAAGGAGCCCGGTGACCAGGTAGAAATCCCAGGTTGAAAGGCTTTTCCGTTGGATGAACTGCTGGATATCCGAGTCCAGCCTCCGGATCATCCCTATCGCTCCCGCGCCGGCCCGGGGATTCTTTACCAGTAAAGAATCCCCTGCGGTGAGTTTATCCCACAGGTACCACAGCCCCAAGAGGGCCAGGACCGGGTGGGTCCGAAGGAAGTCCATCGCCTGGGCAGCCAGGAGGTCCAGGTAAAAGGGGTTCACGTTGGAGTAGATGAGCCCAAAGGCAAACCCTCCTCCGGTGCGAGCGTCCAGGTATAGGAAGAGACCACCGCCTACGGCCACGGTCAGCGCCGCCAGTCCCAGGGCCAGCCTGCGATTAACGAAGAAGAGGTAGGCCCAGGTGGCCAGGGGCGCCGCGAAATAGGACTGCTTGGCGTACAGGCTTAAGTTGAACAGGAGAACTGAGAGAAAGGACAGCCTCGACCGGGGATACCTCCATACCACGTATACGCCTGCTACGCTAAAGAGGAGAGCCAGGAGGTCATTGCGAAATAGGGGAACCCAGTGATAGATGTACGGAGAACCCAAAAAGCAGAGCGCGGTCAGGACAGCGGCCCGGCCCGAGCCTGACGCGCGGCCCACCACTGCGGCGGCCAGACCGGCTGTGCCGAGCACGGCAGCCAGGACGAACAGCCGTCCGGTGACATAGGATACGCCGAGGACAGGAATGAGGATGGCGGAGAGGGCCATCAATAAGGGAGGATAGAAAGCATAGTCATAGGGATAGCCGTACATGCCTTTATAGATGTTCTGTCCCTGGTGGATCAGTTTGGCCTGATACAGCATGTTTCCTTCGCCGTAGTCAAGCTGATAAGGGTAGAGGAGCCCTGTCAGCCCGAGCCAGAGGGTGAAGGATAGATAGACGATCAGGATCAGGAAGACCACAGACCAGAGCAAGCGTTGGATATTGGAGGACATGGCCTCGATTCCACCAGATGCTGAAAAAACTTGAGCCGAGATTCGCTGCCCTTTATGGTCTTGAATCCCGGCTCGGCGGCTAATTCACCTTAATGCCAACGAATAGGAAGATAAAGCTGCTAGACCTCCCCACCTTTCTGCGCGAGTTCACAGCTTACGCTCCGGAACCACGAAGTGGATCAGCCCATGGCGGACCTGACTTTGTCGTAGCAGGTGCTACAGTAGACCGGCCGGTTGTTTCTGGGTACGAACGGCACTGTGGTTACGGCACCGCACTCGGCACATACCACTTCGTGTGCCACGCGGGTCTCGCGCTCACGCCGCTTGTTGGCCCGGCAGGCAGGACACCGCTGAGGCTGGTTGAGCAAACCCTTTTCCTGATAGAAAGCCTGCTCCCCGGAAGTCCACACGAAGGCAACCCCACAATCGCGGCACGTCAGGGTCTTGTCCACGAAGTCCATCTCTCCACCTCCTTTGTCGTCAGGGCTTTCGGTGGTTGTTTAGTTGCCTGCTGCGCCCCGCGTGACAATGCCTGGAGATGGAAGGCGTATGCACCCGGTCTCAACCCGCTCCGCTGGCCCCAAAAGCTTGCCCCCCGCTCACGGCGCGAGTCCTAAACACGCACCATCGCCGCCAGTATATACGATAGTAGAGCAAAATGCAATACCACTAAAGGCAGTCAACTCAAGACCAGGCGGGTGCGGTGGAACGAAGCCGTGACATCGGCCCAGCCCAGGGCCGCCAGGACCTCCTCGGGCCGGCCGGCGGCCTGGCTGCCAGTGACCAAGCGCATGCCCAGGGTAGCCCGACCGGGGGCCCACTTGTCCAGCCAGAGGTCAACCACCAGAGGCCGTAGGTCGTAGGCACGTAACTGTCCATCACGTAGGCGTTCCCGAGGCAGAGTAGCACAAGATAGGAGCGCGGTGATGCACTCCGAGATGCGTGACGGGTCATCGGGGATAATAGACTCTAAACCCAAGGTTTCGAAGGTCACCTGGTACTCAGCGAAGCTCACCAGGGCTTGCAGCGCCGGGGCACTCAGCGCTACCTCTTCCACTCTCAGCACATCCACTCCCGAGGGAAGCTGGGGGACGACCGCCTGAAGGAAATAGTGAGTGGAGACGCGGCGGGAGAGATAGACGTCCAGCAACTCTGCCTGGCTGGTGATGCCCACCGCCAGAGGGGCCGCAAAGGACAGCCGGGGATGGGGTGAGTAGCCGTGCGAATAGTACAGAGGCAGGCGAGCCCGGCGCAGAGCCCGCACCCACAGCCTGGTCAGGTCCAGGTGGCCCAGGTACTTGACCTCCTCACCCCGAGAGAACGCGAGACGCAGCCTCTGCACCGCTGGCCCTAACATACCCCATACCTCGTCCGGGACCCACAGGAATAGCATCCCCCTTCCCGGCAATCCAGCGTGACCTCGCCTCGCAACGCCTTGCGGTATTCCTCCTGAAGACATTCCCGGTCTACCCCAGCATCGATGTGGTCCCAGGGCAGAGTCTCCTGCAGGTCTCGTTCTCGGTGGGCGTAGAACGCCGGGTCGAGGCCTTGCTCCTCGAAGGCCCTTTGCCAGATGCCGAAGTTGAACTGATCGCTCCAGGCATCGAAGCGGGCCCCTAACTGCCAGGCCCGATAGATCGCTGGGCCCAGCCGCCGGTCACCCCGGGACAAGACCGCCTCCAGGAGGCTGGTCTGGGGGTCATGCCAACTCAGGTGCACCCCCCGGTGGCGCAGGCCTCTTTGCAGGATGGAAAGCTTGGCTTCCAGGCTCTCCGAGCGGTCCTGGGCAGACCACTGAAAGGCCGTCTGAGCCTTAGGCACGAAAGTAGCCACGCTCACGTTGACCCGGGCACGACCGCCTTGCTCACGCCGGCCGATCTCACAGACGTTCAAGACCAGGTCCACAATCCCCTGCACGTCCTCCTGGCTCTCAGTCGGAAGACCCACCATGAAATAGAGCTTCAGGGAATGCCAGCCTCGCCCGAAGGCTGCCTGGGCCGTGGCCGCCAGATCATCGGCGGTGACGTTCTTGTTGATCACGTCCCGGAGCCGCTGGGTGCCGGCCTCAGGGGCGAAGGTGAGCCCAGGCCGTTTGCCCTGGGAGAGCATCTCTGCCAGCCGAACGGAAAAGGCGTCTACGCGTAGAGAAGGCAGAGAGATAGACAACACATCTTTGCGGTAACGCTGGACCAAGGAGGAGACGATTCCCTCGATGTCGCTGTGGTCGGTGGAACTAAGTGAGACCAGGGCTACCTCGTCATAGCCAGTATTAGCCAGGAGCTCCTCTACGGTGGACAGCACCTCTTCCTTGGACCTCTCGCGTACCGGGCGGTAGATGGTCCCGGCCTGGCAGAAGCGGCAACCCCGGGTGCATCCTCGCTGGATCTCCACCATAGCCCGGTCGTGGACCGCCTCCACATAGGGCACCACCGGCCGGCTGATGGCCCTGGGCAGAGTCGGCACGATGCGCTTGGTCACCACCGGCCTGGCCTCCGGGGTCGCCGGCACCACCGCTGCCACCCGCCCGTCGGCATGATAGCTGACCCGATAGAACGAGGGCACGTATACGCCATCGATGCCCGCGGCCCGTTGCAGGTAGTCCCGGCGGTGCGGACGGCGCCGTCCCAGGGCAGCCGGCCCCAGGCCAGCATCCCAATAGGCCTGGACCAGGTCCACCGCCACCTCCTCCCCCTCACCGATGACAAACAGGTCAAAGAAATCGGCCAGGGGTTCGGGGTTATAGGCACAGGTGCCGCCGGCGATGACCAGGGGGTCCTCGGGCCCCCGACGGGCGGTCAGTGGTGGTATGCCAGCCAGATCCAACATCTCCAGGACGTTGGTATAATTGAGCTCGTAGGGTAGCGAAAACCCGATTATGTCAAATTCTCGGAGCGGGCGATGGGATTCCAGGCTGAAGAGGGGCAGATTCCTCTGCCGCAGTTGGTCGGCCATGTCCACCCATGGGGCGTAGACTCGCTCGCACAGGACGCCGGGGACTCGGTTAAGAAGGTCGTAGAGTATTAAATGCCCCAGACTAGACATGCCCACTTCGTATATATCGGGATAGGCCAGGGCGATATGCACCCTGGCAGCCTCCCAGTCTTGGCGCACGCTGTTCCATTCGTGGCCAGTGTAGCGAGCGGGCCTGGTAACCAGAGAAAGGATGGCGTCGAGACGGGGATCAGGGAGCATATTCGAGGGCCTGAATCATAGTGTCCCGGGAGACGACATCACGGCGACGCCGGTGGACGGCAACGCTTTCCAGCAAGCCCTGGATCATCAGCATCGAGAGCAAGGAGCTGCCTCCAGCACTTATAAAGGGCAGCGGCACCCCCGTCACCGGCAACAAGCCGATGTTCATGCTGACATTGAGCCACACCTGAAAGAGAAAGAGCACCACGGCTCCCGAAGCCAGGAGTTGGCCAAAGCTGTCCGAAGCGCTGGTCGCTATGCGCACGCCGCGCATTAGAACCACAATGAAAAGCGAGAATAGAAAGAGAGCGCCCACGAAGCCCAACTCCTCCGCCAGGACCGAGAAGGTGAAATCCGTGTGTTGGATGAGCAGGAAGTGCAACTGGCTCTGGGTGCCTGAGCCCAGGCCCCGGCCGAACCAGCCTCCAGCGCCCACGCTGATCATGGACTGGATGACGTTGTAACCATCGCCCAGGGGGTCAGCCTGCGGGTTCAAAAAGGTAAGGAGCCTTCGCTTCTGATAAGCCGAGAGAAAAAAGGACCAGACGAAAGGGGAGCTGAGGAGGCCGACCAGGCCGACGATGGTTATGTGACGGAGGCGGGCCCCGGCCACCACCGCCATGCCCAGCCATACCACCGCCAGGATCATCGCGGTGCCCAGGTCGGGTTCCCTGAAGATCAGGAGGATGGGTATGCCCACCAGGAGCAAAGAGCCAACCAGGTACACAAAGTGCCCAATTTGCTCCTGATTTGCCGCCAGGAAACGGGCCAGGGCAACGATCATGAGGAACTTGGCCAGCTCCGAGGGCTGTAGGGGGAAAAGCTTGAGATCGATCCAGCGCCTGGCCCCCAAGGTGGACTGGCCGACCAGGAGCACCAATACCAGGAGACCCAGATTGATCACATAAAATGGGTTTAAGAGGCCTTCTGCCATGGCCGCCAGGAAGTGACCGAGATCGAAACGCTCTCGGAGCCTGGGGTGCGGCGAGTACTGCTCGTGGTGCAGGATTAGCCCAGCGGCCTCGAACTCCTCTTCTCTGGCACCAGGAAAAAGCGCCCGGCCAGCCGGGCTAGAGCCCAGAATCCGATAGTCCACCACCGCCACCAGGGCCATCAGGATCAGGCCCATGGCCGCGTAAACCACTTGCTTGGTGACCGGATTGTCCCAGAAGAGCCAGGCCTGGCCAGGGGGCAAGGTGGTGGCGCTGGAGATGAGCAGGAGCCCATAGATAATCAGACAGAGGGTAGTAAAAAGCAGTACGTAATCGAATTTCAACCAGGGACTTTTCTCGGGAATCATGAGATATGAGTAGTGAACTATAAGCGATGAAAGATCAGGGCGAGCGATAAGGGTGCGAGACGTGACCCCTTAAATTATCCGTCATCCATCACGCATCGCTCTACACAAACCCTATCGGCTACGGCGGATGGGAATGTTGGCCACCAGCTTATCGAACTTATCCCCTCTGGTAATCGTCACCTCCATCCCCGCTTGGTCGATGTCGATATGTTTGGATATGGCACCGATGAGCTCACCTTTCAAGGTATCCAAGAGTTCGGGAGAAACCTTTATTCGATCGTGCACCAACACCAGCTTGAGCCTTTCTTTCGCCACTTGAGAGCTTTTGGTTTTGGTCCTGCCGAATAGTACGCCGAAGAGTTTCATGGAGTGAGAAGCCTCCCTAACTCTTAGTTGCGAGCCTTGAAGTCTATGGGCCTGGAGCGAACGAAGCCCCAGAGTCGGCCTAGAAGGCCGGGCCCGTCGTTGAACTCTGGAAATGGTACCTCGTCGCCCAGGAGACGACGGGCAATGTTCTGAAATGCCATCCCCGCCCTGGTCTTCCCGTTGAGAGCAACAGGCTCGCCTCGATTGGTGGATACCACGATCGAGTCATCCTCAGGCACAATCCCCAGCAGTTCGATGGCCAATATCTCCAGCACGTCGGCGGTATCCATCATGTCTCCACGCTTCACCATGCTGGGCTTCAGCCGGTTGATGACCAGCCGTGGAGACCTCTTCTCGGCGGACTCCAGGAGCCCGATGATGCGATCGGCATCCCTGACCGCCGATACCTCCGGCGTGGTGATGACGATCACTTGGTCTGCCGGGGCCACCGCGTTCTTGTAGCCCTGCTCGATGCCGGCCGGCGAATCGATGAGCACAAAGTCGAAATCCTCTCGGAGTTGATCACACAACTTGATCATATCTTTAGGGTCCACGGCGTTCTTGTCGCGGGTCTGGGCGGCGGGCAGCAGGTAGAGCTCGGGCAGCCGCTTATCTTTGATCAGAGCCTGGCGCAGCCGGCACTGTCCCTCCACCACGTCCACCAGGTCATATACAATGCGGTTTTCCAGCCCCATCACCACGTCCAGGTTCCGTAACCCGATGTCCGCGTCGACGACCGCCACCTTACATCCCCGTTGGGCCAGGGCGGTACCCAGGTTAGCGGTGGCCGTGGTCTTGCCCACGCCCCCCTTGCCCGAGGTGATCGTGATCACGTTGGCCATTCCGTAGAACCTCCAGTGTAGAGTGGCCGGAGAGCGACTCCGGCATGGCGCCATGCCGTTCGGCTACCGCTTCGCCCGATCCCAGGCCTCTACCACGATGGCCCCATCGCGAATACGGGCCATCTCTGGCCCCAAGGGGCGGCCCTCCCCCCGATCGGGAGGGCGGGCTACAAGGCCGGCCAGGCGCAACTGCGTGGGGGCCAGATATAGCGCACACACCACGGCTTCCTGGTCGCCCATGCAGCCGGCGTGTACCACACCTCGCAAGCTGCCCCACACTACCACGTCACCACCTGCCACCACCTCGGCGCCAGGGTTCAGGTCACCCAGGACCACCACGTGGCCGGTATGCCGCTCGGCCGCCCCTGAACGCAGCGTCCGGCGGATCAGGATGCCCACAGTATGAACCTCAGCATGGGCGCCTCTGGATTGGGCCGGCCTGGCCCGAGCAGGCGGTGGCGCGGCGTGGAGGCCGGCGGCCCGGGCCGCCTGCCGGCTGGCCTCGTCTTCCGCCACAACCGAGTGCAGGACGATCTGGCTCCTGGACAGCACCCCTTGAAGCCTCTGCCAATCGCTCTCGCTCATGGCCCGGGGGCCCACGTCCAGCACAACTCGGGCACCATGGAAGAAGGACAATGCCTCAGTGAGCCTGCCGGTCAGTTCATTGGCCGCATCGCCCAAGGGCACCGCCGGGTCCAGGGCGATGGACAGCCCGTCTTTGGTTCCCTTGATGACGACGCTGGTATTGGGCATTCAGGCCACCTCGCTGGAGGGAGATCCCAGTTTCTTTACCAGTAAAGAACGCGGGCCGCTGGGCCACCCTTGCCGCCTTTCCAGTTCAAGGCGGGCCTTCGGGCAGGCCGAAGTAATACTTCAAGATCCGTGAAGCAATGGGCACGGCCACCTTGGCACCGTTACCGCCATCCTCCACAAACACCACCAGGGCGATTCTGGGGTTCTCCACCGGCGCAAAGGCCGCAAACCAGGCGTGGGCACGGTGGGCACCCTGGGCATCGGGTGCTCCGTACTCTGCAGTGCCGGTCTTGCCGGCGGCCGTCACTCCGGTGAGCCCCAGCCCGCTGGCCGTACCGCGGCTCACCGCGGCAGTCATCCCCTCTCGGACGATCTCCAGGTTGGCCTTGCTGATTGGCAAGGTTCGGATCTTCTGCGGGGCAAAAGGCCGGATGATCTTCCCCTCGGAATCGGACACCTGGTAGACCACTTGAGGCTTGTAGAGCGTGCCCGCATTGGCCACCGCGGCGGTGACGTTGGCCATCTGCAGCACCGACATCAGGAGATAACCCTGGCCGATGGACATATTATAGGTGTCTCCGGTAAGCCAGGGCTCTTGATAAATGTTAAACGGCTGTGCCAGCTTCCATTTTTCATTGGGCACGAGCCCCGGGCTTTCCCCTGGCAGATCGATGCCGGTGAAGGCGCCCAGGCCAAAGTCGGAGGCGTATTTGCCCAGGCGGTTCACGCCCAAACCTACGAAATCCTCAAACCCTCCACCCACGGTGTAAAAGAACACGTCGCACGAGTAGGCAATGGCGTCGACGATGGTCAAGGGGCCATGGCCAGAGCGTACGTAGCACCAGAACTTGTAGTTACTGGTGGGGTCGTACTTATGGGGAATAACCAGGACGCCGTTGCAGGTAATGACGGTATCCTTTTTCACCACCCTATCCTGAAGGCCGGCGGAGGCAGTGACCATCTTAAAGGTGGAACCTGGTGGATATGCCGCGCCGACCGCCCGGTTGAATAGAGGCCGCATGGGGTCCTTGGTCAAGAGGTGGTAGTCCTCCTTGGAGATATCGCCAGAGAAG
>DYIS01000003.1:0-10552 GCA_020723545.1 Ktedonobacter racemifer | reverse complement strand
TCGTAGCTCGGCAAGGAGACCATGGCCAGCACCTGGCCACTCTGAGGGTCCAGGGCCACGACTGCCCCGGCCTTGGAATTGGCCCCGCGCATCCCTTCCTCCAGAGCCCGGGTGATCTGCCGTTGCAGCTCCAGATCGATCGTTAAGGTGAGATTATTGCCAGGACGGGGAGCCATCTGGTAGAGGAGCCGAACCTCCCGGCCCTGGGCGTCCACCTCCACCTGCTTTTTCCCCTTGCTGCCTCGGAGTTCCTTCTCGTAGGTCAGCTCCACGCCGGTTTTACCCACCCGGTCGCTGGCGGAATAGCTTTCCCTCTCCTTTTCTAGCTCTTGCGGGGAGATGCGCGCCACATAGCCGACGATGTGGGAGAGGAGTGCTCCATCCACATATTGTCGCACCGGCTCGATGTCCACCACCACTCCCGGCAGGGCTGAGTTCTGCTCCTCAATGAGGAAGGCGGTGTCCCGATCCACATTAGTGCCGATGGTCACCGGCTCGTAGAGCCCGTTTTGGGCCTGCCCCTCCTCCACTGCTTTCTGGATCTCCGCCGCCGGCCGATGCAACAGGTTGCCCAATCGGGAGAACACCTGAGCTCGGGAAGGCCCTGCCTGAGGTGCTTTGCTCCCATCGTTATTCTTGCCACTCTTCGGCAGGTCGGCCGGCAGTATCGAGACCGTGAAGCTGGGGACATTTCGAACCAGTAGAGTCCCCCGGCGGTCATAGACGATCCCCCGGGGCGCCCGCACCGAATATACCCGCAGGCGGTTCAGGTCGGCCTGATTACGGTACACCGCCCCCTGTACCACCTGTAGGAGCCAGAGCTGGGCAACCAGGACGACGAAAGCCAGTACGATCAAGGCCCGCAGGGCCAGAAATCTCCCTTTTCTGCTCTCCAGCGTCCCTTCCTCAGGGCTGATCAGTCCCACGACCGGACCTCGAAGCGCCTGGAACGTTCTTCCAGCCAGCGCAGGATGTAGTAGTTGAAGGGCACGGGCAGGGTAGAAAGCATCGCCCCCGGCAAGGCGACGTGCACCAGGGAAAACCCCAGGCTCAGGGGCCAGCCCAGGCCCTGGAGCCAGAGGGCCACCAGGGTGTCATAGGCCACCAGAGCTGGAAAGGCGGCCAGGGCCAGGACCAGCCAGCCAGTGCTTTTCAGGCCGGCCGCAACGTGGCCCCAGATAGTGCCCATCATTGTCAAGGCGAAGGACGATACCCCCAGGGGCACGCCGGACAGAAGATCCAGCGCCAGGCCCCCAACGAAGCCCCAGGTCGCCCCAGCCAGGGGGCCGGATAGGACGCTCAGAGACACCACCAAGGCTGCCACGAACTGCGGCTTGAGCCCCATCAGGGTCACCAGGGGCGCGGCCGCGGTTTGCAACTGCAGGGCGATGAGCAACAGCAATGCCACCGGCAATGCGCCAGCTCCGTGCCTCATGTCTACTCCAACCTGGCAGGGGCGAAATTACGAATGAGGGCCAGGGTCTCCAGGCGGCCTACGTTCACCGGCGGAGCGATCTCTGCCTCCTGAAAGAGCTCAACATCGCTCTGCCTGACCTTGACCACCTTTCCTATCACCAGACCTTTGGGAAATGCCCCTCCGAGCCCTGAGGTGATGACCACATCGCCAACCGCGATGGCTTCGCCCTGGGGTATATAGCGCATGGTCAGTCGTCCTCCCTGTTGGCCATACACCATCCCCACCGCCCGAGAGGACTGCACCACGGCGCTCACCGAGCTGGAGGGGCTTGTGACCAGGAGAACCTTGGCGGAGTTGCTCCCGGTCAGGATCACCCGCCCCAGCAAACCCTGGGGGCTCACCGCCACCATCCCGTCCTTCACCCCATCGGCGGCGCCCTTGTTGATGATCAGGAAGTCCAGCAGGTTGGAGGGGTCGCGGCTTATGATCTGTGCCGGCAGAGTGTCAAAGACCGGGTTGGCCTCTTTGAAACCCAATTGTTCCCGAAGGGCCTGGTTCTCAATCTGAGCCTCCTGCGCAGCGATCACCTTAGCCCTTAGCTCCGCGTTCTCCTGCCGCAGCCTTTGGTTCTCGTCTCGTAGTGAGCCCAATTCCTGAAAAGCCCGTCCTACCTCTAACACCCGATAGGTGAGGAGGCTGGTGACTTCAGCAACCGGCGTGGAAAACTGTAGAAGAAAACCCTCCACCGGTCGGAGGTGACCGCTCTGATGGAGGGCGATGCTGAGAACGCTTATCCCCAGGAGGACCAGGGCCAGGTAGTAAGACCGGTTGCGTAAACCAACCAAAGGGAACTCCCACCAGCAACGCCACCTGCGGACGTAGCCTTGAGGCCCAGGGTGTCCAGGGCCAGGTTGGCGGACTCAAGCCAGCTTGAGAGGCTTCTTGTGCTGGTCAGATACCAGGACCTTTTTCAGTGTACCCAACTCTTCCAGGACCAGCCCGGTCCCACGCACCACGCAGGTCATGGGATCGTCCGCCACGTATACCCGCATCTTGGTCTCGTAGGAGAGACGTTGATCTATTCCGGAAAGCAGGGCGCCGCCACCTGCCAGGGCGATGCCGTGGGCCATGAGATCTGCCACCAGCTCTGGCGGCGTCTGCTCCAGGGTGGTTTTCACCGCCTCCACGATCATACCTACGGAGCCAGAGAGCGCCTCGCGCAACTCGATGCTGGACACCTCCACCTCTCTAGGCAGCCCGGTAACCAGATCACGGCCTCGCAGCGCCACCCGTTTTTCCTCGTTCATCGGGAAGGCTGAGCCAGCCTCCCACTTCACCTCCTCGGCGGTACGTTCGCCGATCAGAAGGTTGTACTTCTGGCGAGCAAATTGAATCACCTCCTGATCCATCTCGTCGCCAGCCACCCGCAGGGAACGGCTCACCACTATGCCTCCCAGAGAGATAACCGCCACCTCGGTGGTGCCACCCCCGATGTCCACGACCATGCTGCCGGTGGGCTCGTTAACCGGCAGCCCCGCGCCAATAGCGGCGGCCATGGGTTGCTCGATGAGATAAGCCTCCCGGGCACCGGCGTTGATGGCTGCGTCGTGCACCGCACGCTTCTCCACCTCAGTGACCCCCGAGGGGATCCCGATGACCACCCGAGGGCGAGGTATCAGGGCGAACTGGTCATGCACCTTGCCGATAAAATAATGAAGCATCTGCTCGGTGATCTCGAAGTCGGAGATCACACCATCCTTCAGAGGCCGGATGGCCACGATGTTGCCGGGGGTCCGGCCTACCATGCGCTTGGCCTCAGTGCCTATGGCCAGCACCTTCTTGCTCTTCTTTTCGATGGCCACCACCGAGGGCTCGCAGATCACGATGCCCTGGTGGCGGACCATCAAGAGGGTGGTTGCCGTGCCCAGATCCACGCCGATATCACGACTGAAAAGCCCGAGGATCGCGTTGATTGGGCTCAACAATTCGCGATCCCCCTGAGTGACGCGGTCAGCATATGAGCTCCACCTGTCAAACCTGGCGTAACGGTTAACATCCCAAGCCCAGTCTAAGCCTCTCCCTCAGCCTTGGCCTCCTTACCTGTAGGCGCCACCTCTGCCTCGGCCGGAGCCACCTCCACCGCCTCCTCGACCTCCTCCTTCTCGGGCGGTAGCACTTTGGCCACCAGCTCTTCGGGCTCCGTGAGCACCTCCACTCCAGGGCTGGCTTTCAGGTCTCGGACGTGGACGGCATCGCCGATGGCCTTCAGCTCGGAAACGTCTACCGTGATGCGTTGGATGAGGTCTTTGGGCAAACAGGCGATCTCCACGGCGTCGATGTTATGGAAGAGGACGCCGCCCTGTTCCACCACCCCTGGCGCCTCGCCCTCGAAAACCAGGGGAACGCTCAGGCGGATCTTCTCGGTCATCGCCACCTGGTAGAAGTCCACGTGCAAGACGGCGTCAGAGGTCGCATCGCGTTGCGCCCTCCGGGCCAGCACCATCCGGGGCTCGGCCTCGGTTGCCACCTTGATCGAAATGAGGGTATTGGTTCCCGCCGAGGACGTAACTTTCTGTAAGACCCTGGCATCCACCTGGATAGCCCGCGAAGAGACATTATGCCCGAATATGTTGGCGGGGATAATCCCTTTGCGTCGCAGGAACCGCACCTTCTTCCCGGTAACCGAGCGCGGCTCTGCGATCAGCTCCACTTGTGCCATGAAATCCTCCTGAGGATTCCTGAAATTGCGTCATGCCATTGTACCTTATAACACATTTCCTGTCAAATTCGATAATGGCCAGAGTTGAAAATCTCGCCAGCCTGGCTTATAATAGTCATGGTGCGCGCCTGTAGCTCAGGGGAATAGAGCAGCTGCCTTCTAAGCAGCGGGTCGGAGGTTCGAGTCCTCTCAGGCGCGCCAATTTTTCCTGCTCGGGCGACAAGGACCAGTTGCGGCGGGGCAATGGTCTGGCGGCCTTGATTGAAATCGCCTTCGCCCTGTGTTATGATTCCCCGGAAAACGTTCTAGACGGAGAACGAGAATGCGCTATACCGTGTTCGGCCGGACCGGCCTGTGGGTCTCAACCATCGGCTTCGGCGGCATCCCGATCCAGCGCCTGGGCTTTCAGGAGGCGGTCGCCGTGCTCCAGCGCGCGGTAGACCTGGGCATGAACTACATCGACACCGCCGCCGCCTACACCGACAGTGAGGCCAAGATCGGGGCCGCTTTGCAGGGCCAGCGCCAGGAGGTGATCCTGGCCACCAAGACCCACGCCCGGACAAAAGATGAGGCCGCCGCCCACATGGCCCAGAGCCTGGCCGCCCTCCAGACCGATTACATCGACGTGTACCAGCTCCACAACGTCAGCGAGATGGACGATCTGGAGAAGCGCCTGGCCCCTGATGGTGCCTACGCCGCCCTGGCCGAGGCCCAGGCCGCGGGCAAGATCGGCCACATCGGCATCACCAGCCACAAGCCCGCCGTGGCCTGCCAGGCTCTCTGGACCGGCAAGTTCGCCAGCGTGCTCATACCATTTAACCTGGTGGAGACAGAGGCGACTCAGGAGCTCTTGCCCCTGGCCCGGGAGCTGGGGGTGGCGTTCATTGACATGAAGCCCTTTTGCGGCGGGGCTTTCAGCGACGCCCGACTGGCGCTCAAGTACGTGCTCTCAGCCGGCGTCACGCTGACCATCCCGGGCATGGCCACCGTTGAAGAGGTGGAGGAGAATGCTGCCCTGGGCGATGTCGAGCCCGTCCTGACCGCTGCCGAGCAAGAAAAAGTCCTGCGGGCAGCCGCGGAGCTGGGCAAAACCTTCTGTCGTCGCTGCGATTACTGCCAGCCCTGCGCCCAGGAAATATCCATCTCCTCGGTGCTGTTTTCGCCCTTCTCTATCAAGCGCTTTGGCCTGCAACTATGGGGCCTGGATCACTGGCGAGGCCTGTTGACCCAGGCGGAGGCCTGCACCGAGTGCGGCGAGTGCCTGAGCCGGTGCCCCTACGGCCTGGACATCCCCACCCTGATCAAGGAACGCGTCGCCTATCTGCGGGGCGAACTGGCCCAGGTGTTATGAACGGGACCAGGTCCAGGACCACCTTGCCTTCCGGCATTAACCCAGGAGCCAATGCTCACTTTATGTCGAGCTAGACGGTTATCACTTTGTCGGCCCGCGCCAGGGCCTCTACGATGCCCTGCATGCCGCCCACGCGGCCTACGGCCAGCCTATCTTTTAAGTTAAAATAGTCCACACAGGTGCCACAGCAAACGATGTCGGCGCCTTTCTGCTCCATGGCCTGCAGGAGCGGCACGGCCGGCGAGCCCTGGGCCGCCAGCTTCACACCCGTGTTGTAGCACAGCACCTCCTCCGGCACCTCGTCCAGGAAGGCCACCGTGCGCAAGAACTTCTCCATAAGGATAGCCCCCAGCCTGTCGTCTCCTCGGCCCAACGTCTCCGAGTCCAGGGCCAGGACCACGCGCTTATTACCGTTGCCCACAAGATACCTCCTCGAAATTCAGCCAGCCGCAACTGCTGTCGGCCTTGTTCTGTAAAGACTTCCAGCGACTTATCTCGCCCGGCTCACCTGGCCCAGGGTGATCCCCTCTCGCCACAGGTAGTAGAAGCCCAGGAGCGTCACCGGAAGGAGCAGCGCTGCGTGGAGTACCAGGGTGTAGCTGGCGGCCAAGCTTTTTTCAACGCCAAAAAGCGTTAAGACCGCGATGGCCGGCAGGTCAAAGGTGCCCACGTACCCTGGCGAGGAGGGCACCAGCGTCCCCAGGTTGGCCACCGCCGTGGTCAGGAGAAAGACGTAAAAGGGTTGGACAAAGGGGAAGCTGAACATCAAGAGGTAATACATCGAGCCCTCGCAGAGCCAGGCCAAGAGCGAGGTGGAGAAGACCGCCGCCACCCCTCCTGGGCTCTGAAGCACGGCGAAGCCCTCCAAAAAAGACGCGAAGAGCCTGTTGGCCCGCTGGCCCAGGGTCCCTGGCAGGCACCGGGTGAACATGCCAAACAGGGAGACGGTCAATCTCCGGGAGGAGACCACCACGAAGGAGACCGCCAGGAAGCCCAGGAACAGCGCCGCCGCCAGCCTCGTGATCTGCTGGAGCCAGGGCTCCAGGGGAATGAAGGCCGAGATAGTCACCATGAAAGCAAGCATGACCAGCCCGTCGAAGACCCGCTCCACCACAATGGTAGCCAGGATCGCCGTCTTGCTCACCCTCTCCTTTTCCCCCAGTACGTAGGCCCGTACCAGCTCACCCATGCGAACCGGCAGGATGTCGTTGGCCATGTAGCCAATGACCACCACCGGAAAGAGGCGAGATGGACTGGTCTCCTTGATCGGCCGGAGCAGATAGCGCCACCTGACCGCCCGCACCCAGACGCCCACGAAGTACACTACCACTGCCGGCAGCAGGAAGAGGTAGTTGGCCCCCTGGATGGCACCCCAGGTTGAGGCCAGATCTACCTGGCGAAACGCCAGGTAGAGGAAAGCCAGGCTCACCACGAGCCCTAGCCAGAACCGCCACTTGCGGAACATTCCCACTCTCCCATCCTGGTGAGCCTCCCGAAGGACAAATTCTCCCGCCCCAGGAAGAATAGCCCTATCCCCTTCACCAGCACGTACCACGTGGAATGGCAGGCCACCGCCAGGGCCATACCCTCGGTTTGGCTAACCCTTTCAACCGCCTTTGTTTCTTTGCTAGTAAAGAATCGGGAGACCCCGCCTGCCTGTTTTGGGCATATGAGGCCACGGCGTAGATGAGCGGCTCAGCGCGCTGGCGCCAGCACCACCACCCGGTGGTTGAAGGTATCCACCACGTAGAGGTTGCCCTGGCCATCCAGGGAGATGCCGATGGGCACGTTCAGGAACGGCTCCCTTCCGGCGCCGCCCCAGATGGCGGTCAGGGTCCCCGTCGGGCCGTAAATCAACACCCGGTGGGCCTCGGGGTCGGTGACGTAGACGTTGCCGGCGTCGTCCACCGCCAGGTAGGGCTTGTTCAGCACCGATTCACCGGCCCAGCCGCTCACCGGCCACTGGGCCAGGAACTTAAAGCCTGGGTCGAACTTCTGGACCCGCCGGTTCCAGGTATCGGCCACGTAGACGTTGCCCTCCCGGTCCACGGCGATGCCCACCGGCTCGCTGAACTGCCCCTCCAGCTCGCCCCGAGAGCCGTACTGTGCCAGGAACTGACCATTGGAGTCAAACTTCTGCACCCGCTTGTTCCCAGTGTCGCTAACCAAGAGGTTCCCATCCCGGTCGATGGCGATGGCCCGGGGGCCGTAGAAGCCTCCCGGCTGACCCCCCGCCACCCCCCTGGTGTCCACATTGGTGCCCCATTTGGCCAGAAACCTGCCCGAGGGATCGAACTTCTGGATGCGGTGGTTCCAGGTGTCGGCCACGCAGACGTTGCCCTCTCGGTCCACGGCGATGCCCCATGGCTCGTTGAACTCCCCGTCACCGTTGCCCCGGGAGCCCCATCCGGCCAGGAATTTGCCCGAGGGATCGAACTTTTGCACCCGGTGGTTCATGGTGTCCAGCACGTAGATGTTACCCAGGCGGTCCAGGGCCAGGTTCCGGGGCTCGTTGAGCTGGCCGTCCGCCGTCCCCTTAGCGCCGAAAGTCAACAGCACCTGCGGCTGCTTGTACTTGCCCGAGGTCTGGTCCTCTGGCACCACCGGGGCGTGACGGAGCGGCACGCTGGTCCCCAGCCAGAGGGCGGAGACCAGGTCCTTACGCACGTACATGGCGAAGTTGTGCACCAGGGGCCAACTGGAGGTGGAGGCGCTATACTGCCGAAAAATGAAGACGTTCCACGCCTCCTGGCGCGTGGCCGGGTCCAGGAGATTGGCGACGGTGTTCTCCCTGGTCAGCGACATATAGTCCTGGACCGGCCACCAGATCAACCGGTACTGGAAGCGTGTGTAATTGGCCAGGAAAGGCTTCAGCTTAGCCTCATTGTTGGGCCCCACGATAACCACCGGGGCATCGGTGGGCTTGGTCAGAGACTCCCCGGTGAGGAACTGCTGGTTACGGTAATGCCGCAGGTACCAAACGAAGGGCCAGGAGGACTCGTCGTCGTAGGCCACCTTCATCTCCCGATCGCCCACCAGCTTGGCGGAGATGGCGTCCACCTGCCGGGCGGCCAGGGGCACGTCGGGGGTCCCCTGGGCGTACACGATCATCTCCCGGGCGCTGTCGCCCAGTCGGAAGCTGGCGATCCAGGCCGCCCGGAAGGTGAAGGGGATAGCCAGGACGAATCCAACCAACAGGGTTATCCTGAGGCTACGCTCCCATCCCAGGCGCAGGGCGTACCAGGCTATGGCCGAGGCCAGGACGGCCAGGAGCACGGTGAAGGCCAGCCACTGCAAGGCCTCGGCCTGCCGGGCTATTGGCACCCCGCCCAGGGCCGGTCGGGCCCTGGTCCACCCGAACAGCACCAGGATGGTAGCGGGGATCAAGGCCGCCAGGTAACCGCCCCCATCGTCCCAGAGGGCTCTCCAGTCTACGTCCCGGACCACCCGGTTCAGGAACCACCCTGAGAGTACGATAAGCGGCAAGGCAATGTGGATGGTGAGCCAGGGCATCTTCTCCCCCGCCCAGGAGTAGATGATGAAGCCCAAGAGGGACCAATAAACAGCAAAGGCGGGGAAAAGCGGCGTATCCGAGGCGAGATGGTGGCCTTCCTCCGGAGCTGAGGCGTCCCTCCAGCCTCGGGCCAGGAGGTATACCGTCCCCAGGAGGGCCAGCATCAAGGGCAGGAATTCGTACAAAGTCACAAGGATAAGGTAGTAATACCATGGCTGGCCACCCCGGGCCACCCCGTGCTGAGAAAGCCAATAGCTCAGGGCTCCCACGGTGCCGGTGGCCAGGCCCGCCATATTGGTGAAAAGGGTGGTATATAGAGGCACGATGATCGCCAGGAGGATGACCACGCAAGCCGAAATGGTTGACATGTCGATAGACAACAGGGCCTCGGCCAGGGGCCTGGTCTCTTTACGGGCTAACTCCACCATTAGCGCCATTACCAGAAAAGTGAGCAAGATGAAGCCCGTGATGTAGGTGAGCTCGTGGCTGGAGAAGGCGATGGCGAAGGCGCCAGCCCCCAGATAGATCCATAGGTGCCTCCGGTCGTCCAGGAAGCGAAAAAGGCAAACCACCAGGGCCATGGTCCCCGCCAGGGCGAAGATGTCGTGGCGTAGGGCTCGGGAGTAGTATAGGATCGAGGGCGAGATCACGATCAGAAAGGCGGTGAAGAGTGCCCCGGCGCGACCCAGGAAGCGCCGCAGGAAGAACGGCATCCCCACCAGTAGCAAGCCAAAAATGGCCGGGGACAGCATGGCGGTGTAGTCCGAATCGCCGAACAGGAAAAACATCAGGGCTGTGGCGTGATACAGGAGCGGGCCGTGGTAGGTGGGGTTGTGTTTGTAGTCCAGGCGGCTGAGGAGCGTGTACGACCAGTTGGCGTGGATGCCCTCGTCGTGGCTAAAGGCCCGGTCGCCCAGGTCCCAGAACCGGGTGAAGAGGGCAATGACGATGATCGTTACATACAGAGCCGCCTCCCATGTGATTGGGAACGGCCCCAGTATCCGCCGGTCCAGGATGGATTCGGTCTTTTGGATATGGTCAGAATTCTGCATAGTAGATAGATCCTTTGTTCAGCACTGGCCCATGCTGGGCCCACTATTGCCCCAGGGTCACGTACAGCACCACCTGCTTCGCTTCAATGGGCTTCTCCCCTGCGCGGTGCAAGAGCCAGTTCAGCCAGTCCTCACCCGGGGAGATCCCTGGCGACCAACCGGCGCTCAGGTTATATCTGTGTAGAGCGTAGCCGGACCAGTCACGGGGCGCCTGGCCTGGCGATCCCTGAAAGGGCACCAGGACCAGGGCCGCCGAGGGCTCCGCGGGCGCCCGGGCCCACTGCACGTGGCGGTAGTCCCGCAGGTACCAGACCACCACCGGCCCCAGCCGGCTATCGGCCAGGAGCGGCGCGTCGGCCTCGCCCAGGGCACTGGCCTGCTCCTTCAACTCCCGCATCATGACCAACACGTCCGCCAGGGTGGGCGCCAGCGTCAAAGGCTCCCCGGGGCTGGCCGAGCGTTGGGTGTTCAGGAGCCAACTGGTTCGCACCCCGAAGGC
>DYIS01000212.1 GCA_020723545.1 Ktedonobacter racemifer | reverse complement strand
GCATAATCTAATTTTAGGAGCGAAGTGTTGTGAGCGCTAAGGAAGCTGGTCAAGTTCCCCAGGAATTCGAGAAGAGCATCAACAGCATCCGTGGAGTGTATAGCTCCCGGGTGCTGTGCGGTGGCGATGGTGCTATTGACGAGATCCACGTGTTCGCCTCCACGGAGCGCCGGCCCAAGCAGATCGTCCGGGATATCGAGTCGTTGCTGTTGCTCAAGCATGACCAACGGATCGACTACCGGAAGATCAGTCTGGTTCAGATCGAGGAGGAAAAGCCTCCCCCGACGCCTAGGGTCAGGCTGATTTCGGTTCAGCATAGCCGTGACCAGGGAACCTGTGTGGTCATCGAGCACAAGGGGAAGACCGCCAAAGGCGAGGCGCGCGGTGGCGTGGCGTCGGAACAGGAGGAGGCCAGGTTGGCGGTGGAGGCGGCGATGAACGCCCTGGACCGCGTGGTGGACCGGCCCACCGGGCTCAGCGTGAGCGACGTGCAACTCGTCCCTTTGGGCGAGAAGAACACAGTGGTGGTGTTGCTTTCCATGGCCCGGCCTGCAGGAGAGGAGAAGCTCTCGGGCGTCAGCCTGGTGAGAGAGAGCGTGGCTGAGGCGGGGGCCAGGGCCTTCTTAGACGCTATTAATCGGCGTTTCCAGCTTTTCAAAGCAGTGTGACCTCAGGGCCCAATTGTAGCACCGATTCCTATTGCAAATCTCAGGAAAAGGTGCTACAATGCAGCTCAAACCGGCGGGGGAGCGAAGCCAGAAGCGACGAGAGAAGCGAAGGGGATTCACAACCGCGTTGCAGATCCAGGCAAAACTGAATCTTGAGTGAAAGGATGTGATTCCCCGTGAAGTGGAGAATGGCGTATCTGAAGGTGATGTACGCCCTGCTCGTGGTCGCCACCCTGGTTCTGGCCGCTGGCGCCGACCTTAAGTGGCACTAGAGAGCAACCATTTCCCCCCGCCGGTTTGCTATTAAGCTCTGAGGGTTGAATGAGGTCACTCCCCCGGGTGGCGCAGGCCTATATCATTGCCCTGACCATCTGCGCTGGCGTCCTAGGCGCGATCTCCATCCCGTTTCTCTCCCTGACGTGGTCCAGGCTCGTGGCCCTCCTGTTTTTCTCCTCTCTCATCGCCCTTGCCGACATTTTCCCCATCATCTTGCCCCGGGAGCAAAGCGAGGTGGCGGTTTCCACCGCCGTCAAGGTAGCGGCGGCCATCCTCTACGGGCCGGCGTTCACCATCTGGGCTACCCTGTTGGGCACGGCGGCCAGCGAGATCATTCTCCGGCGGGTCTGGTTCAAGGCGGCATTCAATGTGGCCCAGCTCACCATCACCTTTGCGGCGGCCAGCTTTATCTACCAGGTTGTTGCTGGGCAGAATGCCGTGCCCTTTGCTACCTGGAATGGCACCCTTGCCCTGCTACTGTTGGCGGCCGTCTATTTGGCCGCCAACAGCACGCTACTGGCGCTGATCATCTCTTTCGCTTACGGGGCTCCTGTCCTCTTCGCCTGGCGGTCGAACGTTGGGCAGGTCTTTCTCTATGACATGGCAATGATCTCCTTGGGGGTTGTGGTGGCGATCCTATGGCCATACTCTGCCGTCAGCGTAGTGCTGGTGATCCTTCCGTTGTGGGTGGTGCGCCACGTCTATCAGATAATGACCGATCTCGAGTCCCAGACCCGTAAGGCCCTGGTGGCCCTGGCCGACGTCATCGACGCCCGGGACCCCAGCACCTATCACCACTCCCTGGGCGTGGCTACGTACGTGGAGAAGATCGCCCGGCAGATGGGCCTGGAGCCCGACCAGGTGGAATTGATCGTCTCTGCCGCCCGGCTGCACGATCTGGGGAAGGTGGGCATCAACAACGATATGCTCTATAAACCGGGCAGGCTGTCCAAGGAGGAAAGAGAGCGCTTCCAGCTACACAGCGAGATCGGTGCGGGCGTGGTGGGCAGCTTTCCATTGTTCACCCAGGGCAAGGATTTGATCCTGTATCACCAGGAGCATTATGATGGCGGTGGCTATCCCCGTGGCCTGAAGGGAGAGGAGATCCCCCTGGGGAGCAGGGTCATCGCCGTGGCCGACGCCTACGAGGCCATGACCTCCTCTCGTCCCTATCGCCAGGCGATGACCCCTCAGCAGGCCATCGCTGAGCTCAAGGCTAATAGCGGCACTCAGTTCGACCCCTTGGTGGTGGAGGCGATGCTGTTGGCCCTGGCCAAGGAGGGCATTTCGCCGGGCCCGGCGGCGCAACCCTCCCGGCAACTGGAACTGGGCGTGGCGCTCCACCGTAAGCCTGAGCTCCAGGCCTGACTCTGTGCGAAACACCAGGTTCTATCCATGATCCTCTTGGCTGCTGCTCTTTTCTCACTTGGCCTGGCGTGGCTCAGGGGAGGCGATCTGTTACGGCTGGGGAAGCTGTCTTTCCGTCTCCCCTTTATGATCTTCGCCGGCCTTTTGTTGCAAGTGGTGGTTTTCTCGTCCTGGGGCCGGCTGCTCCTGGGTGACGCGGAGCTGGTGGGGCTGGTTCACGTGGCCTCGCTGGCCCTGGTGGCCCTGGCCGCGGGCCTGAACCACCGCCTGCCGGGGCTCAAGTTCATCGGCGCGGGCCTACTAATGAACCTCCTGGTGATCGCGGCCAATGGAGGCTACATGCCGGTGCACCTGGACAGCATCCAGGCCGCTGGATTCGGCGATGTGATGGAGATCCTGGCCCGGGGGGAGACCTACGAAAAATCCATCGTCCTGGATGAGAGGACCAGGTTGGGCTTCTTGGCCGACGTGTTCGCTGTGCCCAAGCCGCTGCCTCTGTCGGGGGTGTTCAGCCCCGGCGACGTGGTGGTGAGCCTGGGGGTATTCTGGTTCTTTCAGGAGATCATGGTGGCCAGGCCGCCCAAGCCAAAGCCATGAGTTGTCCTTCCACTGCACTGCCGACAAAACCGTTTCCCCGCAAGCTCTTGATCGCCAGCAACAACCCACACAAGCTCGCAGAGTTCCGTGAGATCCTGGCTGGCTTTCCACTGGCCTTGACCTCGCCTCACGAAGAGCACCTGGATATTTGGCCCCCGGAGACCGGGGCCACGTTCGCGGAGAATGCCATCTTGAAGGCGACTACCTTCGCCCGGGCCAGTGGCCTGGTTGCCCTGGCCGACGATTCGGGGCTGGAAGTGGAAGCCCTGGCCGGGGAACCTGGCATCCTCTCGGCTCGTTACAGTGGTGTCCAGGGCGACCACGCTGCTAACATAGGCCGGTTGCTCTCTCGGCTGCAGGGGGTGCCGATGGAGGGGCGTCGGGCGCGTTTCTATAGTGTTATCGCCATCGCTACCCCGGCGGGCCAGGTGCATACCTGCCACGGCGAGTGCTCCGGCTACATTGCCTTTGAGCCCAGGGGCAGCGGGGGCTTCGGCTACGACCCGGTCTTTTTCATGCCTGAGTTCGGGATGACCATGGCCGAGTTGCCCTCTGAGGTGAAGAACCGGGTGAGCCACCGGGGACGCGCCGGCAAGGCGGCCAGGTTGGTCTTACAGGAAATATTTTACATTGGAGTGCAAAGCGAAGAGGCGTAGTGTGACCTTTATTCCACGTTAAAACGTTTAACGTTGGAATGTTCAACGTTCAACGCCCTCCCCGCCTGCTTGACTCGATGCTGCTTTCTGGGCTATACTGTAGGTGTTGTACCGGGGCGTGGCCCAGTAGGTAGGGCACCGCGTTTGGGACGCGGGAGTCGGAGGTTCGAGTCCTCTCGCCCCGACCAGCGGGAGTAACTCAGTCGGTAGAGTTCCTGCCTTCCAAGCAGGGTGTCGCGGGTTCGAGTCCCGTCTCCCGCTCCAAATTTGACATCTCGAGCCATCCCACGTCTCAACGTGGGCTTCTTTATTTGGGGCGCTTGCGCAGACCGTAGGCACGAGCTAGCTCGCGCAAAGCATCCAGGTCAAACTTTTCATGCAATCCCATGCAAACAAGATATGCCTCTCGGCTCTCTTTGCGGGATGCCTCGGGGATGTAGGTTCGAGTCGTCTGAAAGTAGCGCTTTGCCAGCGACACAAAGTTGTCGAAGTCTTCGCCCCGAAACAGCTTGACCAGGAAGGCTCCACCCTTCCGCAAGACGCGCAATGCGATGCCGAGAGAGTGGATGGCAAGCTCGATGGATCTAGCTTGGTCCGTTGGCCCGATGCCGGATACGTTTGGCGCGGCGTCGGATACGACTACATCGGCATCCTGGCCAAGGGCCTCCTGAATGCGCCCGGTGCAGTTCGGGTCTGTGATGTCGCCGCGCATCACCTGCACGCCGGGGATCGGTGCCATGGACTGGATGTCCACCGCAACTATCCTGGATGACGGTCCGGCGAGCTGGGATATGACCTGACTCCAGCCGCCAGGCGCCGCTCCGAGGTCCAGGACCGTGCTACCGGGGCGAATCAGGTTGAACTTGGTGTTGATTTCCAGTAGCTTGTAGGCCGACCTCGCCCGATAGCCTTCCGCTTTCGCCTTGCGGAAGTAGTAGTCCTGCTTTTGGTCGGTTCTCCAACCTTTAGCCACAGGTTCTCCTTGTCCAATCGCCCGCCGTTATTGGCCTACCGTGCGCTGGCATCATAGCAGCCAGGACGTTGTGGAGCGCGACCGGCGACGCGCTGTCGGCGTAGGCATTGATCAGCACCAACAGCGGCTCTTTGCCCAGCACGGCGGCGCAAGCTTCTTGTTAGGAACAGAAACGATTGGGTGAATAGCATAGCATAGCCCAGTTATTGGCAAAAAGCAAGAGCATCAGGACTGGAAAGGCATGGCGTTCGACAGGGCCTGTCAGCAAACCCGGCGGACTGCGGAACGTTTGGTGCGAATCCCGGATGACCAGATCCTGGCAGTTAGTACCTCACCAGTGAAATTTGTGTACAAAAAGCAAGGATTTTTTGAACCGCGA
>DYIS01000211.1 GCA_020723545.1 Ktedonobacter racemifer | reverse complement strand
GGGTGCGCTATCAGGGTCAGAGGCTTCTATGGTTCATCCTCGCCGGATCGGTACCTGGCGGCATCGCCGGGGTCCTGGGCGACGAGTACATCGAACGCTTCTTTCACCAGCCGAGCTCCCCCCATCAGGCCGCCCCCATGCTGGCCATCGCCGGGCTCATGGTCGCCCTGGGATTGGCCCTCTGGGCCGGCGAGCGCTATGCACGGCACCGCCGCCCCCTGGCCGATCTGACCTGGAAGGATACGGTGCTCATCGGCCTGGCCCAGGCCCTGGCCCTCCTGCCCGGCGTCTCCAGGTCAGGTAGCACCATCACCGCCGGCCTTCTGCTGGGGCTCAGGCGGGAGGCCGCGGCGCGCTTCTCCTTCCTCCTGGCCACGCCCATCGTGGCCGGGGCAGGGCTAAAGAAGCTGCTGGATGTCATCGGGGACGGTTCATCAGCCCCTCCCGGGCTGGCCACGACGGTGGGATTCCTGGTGGCTGCCGCCTCCGGCTACCTGTGCATTAAGTATCTCCTACTCTACCTGCAACGCCGCACCACCTACATCTTCGTGTACTACCGGCTGGCCTTAGGAGCATTCCTGATCGTGTTATCCCTCGCTTTACTAATAAAGTAATGAGTCACCAAAGCCGGTCTAGCGGCATCGCCGTGGCTTCCCTGCTGGTCCTGCTCACGGCCAACTGTGGCCCGGCACCGGCCACGCCACCGGGCCCTTTCGTCATCCGCGTCGCCGCGCCCGGGACCGCCGCCTCTCTTGTCCAGGCCTTGGCTGCTTCCTACCGCGAGCTGCACTCCAACACGACCTTACAGTTCCAGCCCGCCGAGGATCTGGCAGCCGCCAACGCGGTGCGAAATGGGGCCGCTGACCTGGCCCTCTGCGCGGCAGAGCCACGGCCAGATGACTCGCAACTGGAAGTGCGGCCACTGGCCAGGCAGCCCATAGCGGTGATCGTGAACCGACTGAATCAGGTGAACGCCCTGACCACCAACCAGCTCCGAGGGCTCTTCATCGGCCAGATCACCGATTGGCAGGCCCTTAGGACCGAGAGTGGGCCGGTCTCCGTCGTCAGCCGGGAGGACGGGGCACCCACCAGGACAGCCTTCGAGGGAGCGCTCCTGAGTGATGGCTCCCGAGTCACCAGGAATGCCCGGGTCTTTTCTTCGGAGGAGGCAGTGGTAAAAGAGGTGAGCGCCCGGAAGGGCACGGTGGGTTACGTGCTCTCAAGCTATGTAGGTAGCGAGGTAAAGGCGCTCCTGGTGGATGGCCAGGCCCCCGAGGTCCAGGGTGTGCTAGACGGACGATACAAGCTCTACCGAACGCTATTCCTGGTGCGCCCGGCGGCCCAGAGCGGGTCAACGCAGGGCTTCATAGATTACCTCCTTGGCAATAGCGGTCGGAGGGTGCTGGCCGCCAGCGGCTATGCTCCGGTGGCTGAGGGGAGGTGAGGCGGCGGGTACGATACCTACCCTTTGCTTAATTAGTAAAAATCGAACCGCCCCCAGGCCCTCAAGGCATCCGGCCATGGGGGCGCAGGTAGATTCGGCCACGATCCATTACTCCAGTAAGAAAGGATTGTACCGCCGCTCCTGGCCGATAGTGGTCTGGGGGCCGTGGCCGGTGTAGGCCACCGTCTCATCCGGCAGGACCAATAGCCTGGCCTTGATGCTCTGGATCAGTTGCTCGTAGTCGCCTCCCGGAAGATCGGTGCGGCCGATGGAGCCCTGAAAGAGGGCATCGCCGGTGAACACCGCCTGGTCCCCGATCAAGGAGATACTGCCAGGAGAATGGCCGGGGGTGTGGGCCACGGTCAACCGCACTGTCCCCGCCGAGATCTCATCGCCATCCTGCAGCAGGCGGTCTGCCGACGGGCCCGGACGTAAATTTCCGGCCCAGAAGGAAAAGCTGGCCAGAGGGTTGGTGAGCATGGAGGCATCCAGGGCATGGATGGCAATGGTGGCCCCGGTGGCTTTCTTAACATCGTGGTTGGCCATGGTATGATCGAAGTGGCCGTGGGTGTTGACGATCTGGCGGACGTGCAGGGCCAAACGACCGGCCTCAGCCAGAATGGTCAGCGGATCGCCTCCAGGATCGATCACCAGGGCCTCCCTGGTCTTCGGGCAGCCCACCAGGTAGCAATTAGTGGCCAGAGGGCCCACGGTCAGCATCCGGACGATCACATCTGCTCTCCACCGCTTTAAGGGCAGGATGATTCGGGACATTATAGCAACGCGTCGCCTTCCGGTCAATCAGTGGAGCGGTTTGGACATGAAGCTTGAACAGTGCTTGAAGAATTCCGACCCGGCCATTCTACGCCGCATAGCGGCGCGTCTCGGTCTTTCCGATCTGCTGGGCCTGGGAGAGGCGGAACTGGTGCGTCGTCTGGGCACCGAGCTGCTCAGGGGCCACGTTGCCCAGGCCATCCTGGGCTCGTTGAGCCCCCAGGGCCGGAACGCCCTGGTGGCACTCCTGGAAAATGACGGTGCCCTGCCTGGCTATCGCTTCCTGCGCCAGTATGGGGGCATACGTCGACCCAATCCCCTGGCCACCGATTGGCGCGGAGCCCGACCTGGGCAGACCCCGGGGTTGACCCCGGCGGAAGAGCTCTGGCTCAGCGGGCTGGTGTACAAAGTCGTGGTCACCGACGAGCATCATGCTCCCCCTAGCGAGCGATACCTCGTCCCTGAGGACCTGAGGCCCCTCCTTCCTCCGGCGGACTCCCTCCGGCCGGCCTTTAAGATCAAAACCGCTCCGCCGCCCTCCGCGGCGCTGCCAGCCCACGAAGTGCTCCTGGAGATCACCCTTCTCCTCTGTCTCTTGCAGCGGGAGACAGTGCCAGCGGAAGATAGGCCGGCCATAGCCGATGCGGCAAGGCTCTTCGCCGGCGAACTGTTCTGGACAGACCCGACAGCCCCGAACCCTGAGCTGGCACAACGATTTGCCTTCCTGCTGCATCTCCTGAAGGGACTGGGATTGGTGGAGGACGCAAGTGGCCGGATCAAGCCAGCCAGAAAGGCCCTGGCCTGGCTCAGGCTCCCCGCTGAGAGGCGACTCCACAGCCTGTGGACCTGCTACCTGAAGGACCAGCGCTGGGACGAGGTCTCCCGTCTTCCCCAGGTGGCCGTGGACTACCGGGGCCGCCGCCCCGATCTGGCCCGGGCGCGCCGCCGCCTGGCTGACCATCTGGGGGCCTGCCCGGCCGACTCCTGGATCGCATTGGAGCCGTTCACCGCCGCCGTCAGGGAGATGGCTCCGGACCTCTTGCGCTGGGACTATTCGGTCTGGAAGGTGACCGACAGGGCCCGGGGCACGCTATATCTGGATTGGGACTCCTGGGAACACCTGGAGAGGGTCTACGTTGTCGAACTCATCACCAAGTACCTGCACTGGTTGGGGTTAGTTTCCCTGGGCCTGGCCGACTCGGGGCCCTCTGCCTTCCAGGTAACCCCCACCGGAGCCGCCCTGGTGAGGGCGTCGCCAGGGGAGATCATTGAATCGCCCCACGAACCCATCACTGTCCTCTCCAATTTCGAGCTCATGGTGCCCTCCACCTCCTGGCCAGCAGCGATCTTCCAGGTGGAGCACTTCGCCCAGCTCACCAAACGCGACCGGATCAGCTTCTATCGCCTCACCCGCGAATCGGTCCAGCGCTGCCTGGAACAAGGCGCGAAGATCGAGGGGATAATCGACGGGCCGTGGACACATCGTGATCAAGAGGGCCTGGGTCTTGAGCACCGGGGAGCCAGGGCTTTTGGAGGAACTGCGAGCGAACCGGGAGGTGACCCTGGAAGGAGAGACTCTGGGGCCGCAAGCCGTGGCAATACCCGAGCGGGAGCTGCCAGCCCTGGTTCGACGGCTCAGAAAGGCCGGCTACTTTCCTGAGCTAACTCCCAAGATGCTGAGCTCTGAAAGCACGAGCAGTGGCGTCCGCCGGGCAAATCGCACATTGACTTGAGGCATTCGCTGTGCTATCCTGGTGGCGAACGAGCTTTCGCCGGGGAGGCCATGTGCCCGGTACGCTGCTTCTCCTGGCCCTTTTGGCGGCCAGCCTGATTCTGGGAGCATTGGCCTTGGGCTACTACGGCTCGGGCCGGGTGCTGGCTGGTCCTCGGCCCGCGCAACGCCCAACGCCCATGCCGTTCGCCGCAAACTGCGAAGACGTCGTTTTCCCCAGCCGGGATGGGCTGGACCTGAGAGGATGGTATATCGCCGCCCCAGGGTCCTCGGCCACGATCATATACTGTCCCGGACGAGGCTCCGGGCTCAACGGCTTCGACTTTCGCTACATCCCACTATTCGTCCGGCATGGTTTCAACCTCTTGCTGTTTGATTTTCGCGCCTCGGGGGGCAGCGGCGGCACCAGGTCGACTCTGGGTTATCTGGAACAGAATGACCTCCTGGGAGCCCTCGATTTCCTCCAACACGTGAAACAGCAGGACAACATCGGCGTCTTCGGCACCTCCATGGGGGCGGCGGTGGCGATATTGACGGCAGCCCGCACCCCCGCTCTCCGAGCCGTGGCCGGAGAGAGCGCCTTTGCCGCCTACCAAGGCGCGATCTACAGCGGGATAAAGCAGCGAGGGGTGCCGTGGTTCGTGGCCAGGCCCTGGGCCGGCCTGGTCACCTGGTGGCTGGAGCGGCGCCTGGGCTTCCGCTCGGGTCAGGTGGACCCGGTGAACTGGATTGCCAGATTAGAACCAAGACCGGTGTTATTGATCCACGGGGACCGGGGCCAGTATCTGGACATGCGACACCCGCGGGCCCTGTTCGCCGCCGCCCGGGAACCCAAGGAACTCTGGATAATCTCCGGTGCTGGCCATACCGAGGGGCTAGCGCATTCACCGCAAGAATTCGAGATCAGGGTAACTGATTTCTTCCGCCGGTGGTTGACACCGAGCCCGCCAGCTCGGGTCTAGGATCGAGTCGGCTTCAAGA
>DYIS01000210.1:314-4962 GCA_020723545.1 Ktedonobacter racemifer | reverse complement strand
ACGATGATATCAGGAGTTTGCTGGGACTGCAAGGCTACGGCGTGAGGGGGATCATAGCTCCACACTTATTGGCGTAGAGCCTAGCTTCGCCCACTTTTTTGCCACTGATACCGTTACGGGTCGGCGGACCTTGACAACAACCTTCTTGTCTGGTACAATACCAAGTAACTGGATGCACAATATAAAGAATTACCGGCGATGGCCATGAGAGTGTCTACTACTACGGATTATGGCTTGCGGGCGATGATGGACTTGGCTCGGCGATATGGCCAGGGCACAGTGCCCAGCGCAGACATTGCCGCCCGCCAGGGTATTCCGGGGGCCTATCTGGATCAGGTGCTATCCACGTTGCGCAAAGCCGGGTTCGTGCGCGGCGTGCGGGGCCCTCAAGGTGGCCATGCCCTGACCAGGCCACCAGGGCAGATCACCCTGGGCGAGGTGCTCGCTGCCCTGGAAGGAGCCACAGCGCCCATGGAATGTGTGGGCGAGCCGAGCAGCTGCCATCAGGCCGCCTCTTGCACCCTGCGGGAAGCATGGCAGCGAGTGGATGAGGCGGTCCAGGGGGTTCTCTCTTCTATCACCATTGAGGGATTGGTGCAGCGACAACTGGTGCGTCGAGAGATGTATTACATCTAAACCAGCCTTAGGAGAACCGTTGTGGCGCGGGTAGTCGAAAGCGTCTTGGAGCTGATCGGAAATACGCCATTGGTTCGGCTGCGACGACTGGTTCCTGAGGGAGCGGCCCAGGTACTGGCCAAACTGGAGAGCCGCAATCCTGCCGGCTCGGTCAAGGATCGCATCGCCCTGGCTATGGTCGAGGAGGCGGAGAACCAGGGACGGCTGGCGCCGGGCGGCACCATTGTGGAGCCCACTAGCGGCAATACGGGCATTGGCCTGGCCATGGTCGCCGCCGTGAAGGGGTATCGCCTGATCCTGACCATGCCGGAGGACATGAGCCCGGAGCGGCAACGGTTGCTGACCCGGTTCGGTGCGGAGGTGGTCCTCACCCCAGCCCTCGAGGGGATGTCCGGGGCCGTCTATGCTGCCGAAGAGCTGGTGCGTGGCCATCCTGATTATTTCATGCCCCAGCAGTTCACCAATCCCGCCAACCCCGCGGTGCATCGGCGCACCACTGCTGAGGAGATCTGGGAGGCAACCCAGGGCCACCTGGACGCTTTTGTGACCGGTGTGGGCACCGGGGGCACTATCACTGGCGTGGGCGAGGTGTTGAAAGATCGCCTACCAACGCTACTGATAGTGGCCGTGGAGCCCACCTGCTCGCCGGTTTTGCAAGGGGGAAGGTGGCACCCTCATGGCATCCAGGGCATCGGCGCCAGCTTCATCCCGGGCGTCCTCAATCGGGAGATCATTGACGAGATCATTGGGGTGTCCGACGAGGAGGCCAAGGCCATTGCCGCCCGGCTAGTCCGAGAGGAAGGGTTGCTGGTTGGTCTATCCGCCGGGGCCAACGTTTGCGCTGCTCTACAGGTCGCTCAAAGGTTAGGGGCAGGCAGGACCATCGTTACCATCCTGCCAGATACGGGTGAAAGGTATCTAAGCATCACGTTTTGAGTGGAGGAAGGCACATGCCGATCAGCGTATACATTCCTACTCCCTGGCGTCGGTTGACGCAGGGATTGGGCACGGTAGAGGCCAATGCGGGCGATATCGCCGGGCTCTTGGAAGCCTTGGAGGCCAGTTATCCTGGCCTAAAAGATCACATCTGCAATGAGAGGGGCGAGATCCCTCATCACATCAGCGTCTTTGTCAACCGGGAGGAGATCGATGCCCTCCAGGGGCTACAAACCCCGGTGCGAGATGGCGATGAGGTGGCCTTCATCCCAGCCATCGCCGGTGGGGCTGTTACGCTGAGTCAGGAGCAGATCGTCCGCTACAGCCGCCATATCCTGCTGCCGGAGGTGGGCGGGAGAGGGCAAAAGAAACTCTTGGCGGCCAAGGTCCTAATAATCGGAGCAGGGGGGTTGGGCTCCCCTGCTGCCCTCTATCTGGCTGCGGCCGGGGTGGGCACCCTGGGCATCGTGGACGGCGACGTGGTGGACCTCTCCAATCTGCAACGCCAGATACTGCACCACGTGGACGACATTGGCCGGCCGAAGACCGCGTCGGCTGCCGAGGCCATCATGGCCATCAACCCCGATGTTCAGGTTGTCCCCCACCAGGTGATCCTCTCCTCGGAGAATGCCCTGGAGGTCCTGAGCGGTTACGACATCATCGTCAACGGTTGTGACAACTTTCCCACCCGCTACCTGGTCAACGATGCCTGTGTATTCTTACATAAACCCCTGGTGGACGGCAGCATCTTCCGTTTTGATGGCCAGGTGGCCGTCTTTCTCCCTGGTCGAGGATGTTACCGTTGCCTTTTTCCGGCACCTCCACCTCCCGGCACCGTGCCTTCCTGTGCCGAGGCTGGGGTCTTGGGGGTGCTCCCTGGCCTGGTGGGCGTGATCCAGGCCGTGGAGGCCATCAAGCTCGTCCTGGGCATTGGCAAGAGCCTGGCCGGGAGGCTTTTGCTCGTTGATACCCTGCCCATGGAGTTTCACCAGGTCAACCTGCGCCGTGACCCAACCTGTCCGGTCTGTGGCGATCACCCCACCATCACCCATCTCATCGACTACTATGAGTTCTGTGGTGTGCCTGGACCGGGGCATTGATTATGCATCCTAGGAGGATCCGCTTGCTTGAGGCGAGAGAGATTGGCCAGGCCGTGAAGACCTTTCTGGGCCTGAGTTATGCTCCCATTGGCGTCAAGATCTTGACCGAAGATGATGGTCGCCCGGGCGAGCCCCTTGCTGAGGGGGCCCGGTTTTGTCCCTTCCATCCGCATCTTCTGGGCGAGAGCGCCTTTATCCTCCGCCAGGGTGACCTGGAGTGCCCGAACGTGGATCTGATCCTGGGCTTCACCAGGCCCAGGTACGTTAACGTGCAGCCCAGGATTGCCGGCGAGACCAAGGCCGTGCGCCTGGGCCCTCTTGAGGAGGCCGATGTGGTGCTTTTCACCCTGAATGCCAACCAGGCCATGACCTTGGCTGTTCTCCTGGGTGGAGTGGAGGCAGAGTGCAAGGGGGAGATCGCAGTGTGCGGCGAGGCTCTGGCCCGGGCCTACAACACCGGCAGGCCAAGCCTCACCCTCCTTTGTCGAGGCGCCCTGGACTTCGGCCCCTTCACTAAAGGGGAATTGGTGGTAGCTGTGCCCTACCAGGACTTCCTGATGCTGCCCCAGGCTATGGCAAAGTACGCCACGTTGAGCCAGGCAGCGATAGATCATTGAGGCAGGGTGGAAGACTACCGGAGTCTCCGGAGACTCCGGTAGTCTAGCCTTGAGGCAGAAAGCAGTATAAGTTAGAGGAGGTGGTTGGCGATGAGCAACGCAGGCACGTTTCCAGCCCGCAGGGGCATCGGCCTCAGCCGCCAGACAACCCTGGGCCTCCTGGCCCTCCTGGCTGCGGCGGTGATAGCCTATTTCTACGGAGGTTTCAATTTCCCGGTGGCCGTCTTCTGGGTCTTCGGCCTGGGGTTTGGTTTCGTGTTGCAACGGAGCCGCTTCTGCTTCGCCTCGGCCTTCCGGGATCTTTATCTCTTGCAGGATGGCCGGGTGATCAAGGGTATCATAGCTGGCATGGCCGTGGCCACCATTGGTTTTGCCCTGGTGATGTACAAGGCCTCGCCGGACATGAGCAAGATCCCGGGCGGGGTCACTCCCCTGGGCATCCATACCCTCCTGGGCGGTCTCCTCTTCGGCCTGGGGATGGTGCTGGCCGGGGGTTGTGCCTCGGGGTCTCTCTACCGCATGGGTGAGGGCTACGTAGGTTCGTGGCTGGCCTTGGGTGGGATGTTCCTGGGCATGTTCGCCCTGGCTCTCAATTGGGATTGGTGGTGGACCACGGTCATCAATGTGGCACCCAAATTCTGGCTGCCCAAGTCTCTGGGTTGGGGTGGGGCGATCCTCTTGAACCTCCTGGCCCTGGGCCTGGCTTACTTGGCCGTTCTCTGGTGGGAGTCCCGTGGGGGAGGGATCTATCCCCAGGCGGTCGCGGAGCCATCGCCCCTGGCTTTCGGCCAGCGGGTAGCTGTTCTCTATCGTGCTGTCTTCACCAGGGCCTGGCCGGCGGTGGTGGGCGGCGTCATTCTCGGGACGCTGAACACCTTTGAGTATCTCTTCGCTAAGCCCTGGGGGATCACCACCGAGGTCTCTCGCTGGGCAGGGTGGATCGCCTACGGCCTGGGATATCAAGCGCAAAACCTGCTTTACTTCGCCGAAAAGTCACCCGGCTTTGGGCTCCTCAAGCATGTGCCCTGGCTCAGCGACGGATCGCTCCTCAACTGGGGAACGATCTTCGGGGCTTTCGTGGCGGCGCTTCTGGCCGGGGAGTTCAAGCTGAGGCTGCCGGGCAAGCCGGTGCGCTACGGCCAGTCCCTGGTTGGCGGCATCCTCATGGGCTACGGCTCGCGGCTGGCCATTGGATGCAACATCGGCGCCTTTTTCTCGGCCATACCGGCCCTGGCCCTGAACGGGTGGGTCTTCGCCCTGGGGCTGGCCATCGGCTCTTACCTGGGGGTGTTGGCCATTAAGCGGCTGGCGTAGCGTAGGACATATCGCATTAAAGGAGACGGACGAGATGAGGCTGGA
>DYIS01000210.1:0-304 GCA_020723545.1 Ktedonobacter racemifer | reverse complement strand
ATCTGCCCTTACCCCATGTTGAAGACCGTGGAGGCCCTGCAGAAGCTAGCGGAGGGCGAGGCACTGGAGGTGGTCACCGATCATGCCCCTGCTTTGGAGACCATCCCCACCCAGGCCAGGCGCCGGGGCTACGCCTATGATATCGAGAAGACCGGTCAGGCGGAGTGGCGGATAACCATTTACAAGGAGTGAGGCTATGGCCGAGATGGTGGATGCAGAAATCAACCTGAAGGGTGAGGTGTGCCCATATACCTTCGTGCGCTCTAAGCTCGCCCTGGAGGAAATGGAGATAGGGCAGGTCCTG
>DYIS01000209.1:4734-5000 GCA_020723545.1 Ktedonobacter racemifer | reverse complement strand
GCCCGTTCGTCCTTGTTAAGCCAAGCAACTGCCGGAACTTCCTTTTCCAGCGACTCACTGGCTTGGCTTACTTTTCCCCTCGCTGCCCAAACGGCAGATGGCCGTGCCATATGAGCCAGTTCATCCCGTATTACTCCGTTCCCAACTCTCTGCACAAGATCTTCGCCTTTGACGCCTTCTTCCCTAGCTTCAACCAACCTCTGCACATGTCTGTTGCCACAGCTGCGCTGGAGCTCACGCAGGGCCTCAGCCCTTTGGGCACTAAG
>DYIS01000209.1:0-4724 GCA_020723545.1 Ktedonobacter racemifer | reverse complement strand
ACCTGCTTCAGCTGGTCACATATCGGCTGAGCCTTCTTGCGATGCCTTGCCTCTTCTTTCCCGTCTGTGTCTTTTATTTCGTGCCTTGCCATGTTCATCTCCCTTTTTAACCTTTTATCAGTTCGAAATACTGCCCAAAGTTAGCCTCGGTGCAGAGCTTGCCCATCTTTTGGTATTCCCGCTTGGTAGCCAGAATAAGATGCGGCATAGTGATAGCATGGCCATCCTCCGCTGTTAGGAAGGCAGCGGCCAGGGCAATGTTCCGGATATTTCCCCCCGCAATCTTGAAGTGGCGGGCGAGGAAAGAGAGGTCCACGTCCTCGCCTAAGGGGGCCTCCGGTGGGAAGATTCGCCGCCAAATCTCCAGGCGATCCGGCTCTTCTGGGAAAGGGAACTCCACGGCGAAGTGCATCCGCCGCACAAATGCCTCGTCCATGTTCTTGCGGAGGTTCGTAGCCAGGATGACCATGCCGTCGTACACCTCCATCTTCTGCAAGAGGTAGGCGATCTCGATGTTGGCGTAGCGGTCGTGGGAGTCGCGCACCTCACTCCTCTTGCCAAAGATAGCGTCGGCCTCGTCAAAGAAGAGGATAGCATTGGCGTCCACGGCCTCCCGGAAGATGCGGTCCAGGTTCTTCTCGGTTTCGCCAATGTACTTGCTCACCACGGTGGAGAGGTCAATCTTGTAGAGCTCCAGGCCCAACTCTCCGGCCATAATCTCAGCAGCCATGGTCTTCCCTGTGCCCGAGGGGCCTGCAAAGAGGATATTCAGGCCTTTGCCCAGGGAAAGTTTCCGATCAAAGCCCCACTCGTCGTAGACAATGTGGCGGTATTTCACGTAGCTGCAGATTTCTCGCAGTTGAGCCAGGCGGTCTTTAGGTAGGACGATGTCCTCCCAGCAGCGCCTGGGGGTAACCTTGTGGGCCAGGGCTGTTAGACGCTGAGCCGATTGCTCCCGGCAGGCGGTATAGAGGTCCTCCAGGGTGATGTGGCCATCCCCCGGGGAGTGCCAGAAGGCTAGCCCCCTGGCCATGGCTACCGCTTGGGAAATCTGTGCACCGGTCAAACGGAACTTGCTGGCCAGAACCCCTGGGTCAATTCCAGCAGAGGCGGTCTGATGCTCCAGGGCCATCTGCCAGAGTTGCTTTCGCTCCCCATAGGAGGGAACAGGAAAGTCCACCCGAGTGACAGTTGGACCATGATGGGTACCATTTGTCTCGGGCCGTAGCCATGATAGCAGCTCCTGGGTGGCCTCGCCACCAAGGATGGTGAGCCCCGGGTGCCGGCATAGCCCCCGGGCCAGGGCCTCACGGCATAGGGAAAGGTTCTGCTCTTCACCCTCCAGGGCGTCAACGCTATGCCAATAGAGGGCTGCCTTCTGAAGAAGAGCCTCACGGAAGACGAGGGAAACCGCCATATCCGGTGGGAGCTCATCGGCCAGGAGGCGAGGCAGGTCTACTATCAGCAGGGGGAGCCCCAACTCCCGGCAGAGGGCTTGTGCCGTGGTCCGCTTGCCTACGCCCTGAGGGCCCTGGAAGCAGAAGGTTTTGCTACCCACCTCCAGGCTCTGAGAGGAGCGATACGCTTCATCCTGCGCGTGCCGCGCCAGCGCGAGAAGTCGCTCTCTGGTACTCTGCGGCAATACTACGTCCTCCAGGCTAATGCCAGGCTCTCCCCAGCGGACGAAGCGGATCAACTGGTTGTCAATCTCATCACCACCCAAAAGATATTCCACCACCCGCCCGTCCACCTTGAGAACCTTGGCCAGGAGTGGCGGATGCCTGGTGGATGGATCGTCATAGAGATAGAGTAGGTGCCACGCGCGTAAGGGCGCCTCTGCGGCAAAATGGCGTCGTGCTGCCAGCCTGGTCTCCAGCGAAGGACAAAGCAGGTTCAGCACCAGGCTAACGCTGGGACGCTTCTTGGTTACGTCATCCTGGAGATAGGCGTAGAGCCGCTCGTAGCGCAGGTCCGTCTCAGGGGCCAGGGAGATGAGAAGGGCATCGCGCTCCAGGGGGGTGAGCCGGAAGAGGTTTACCAGCCGTGGTAGCCGCAATTCTATCCCTTGGGCCGAGGCAACAGCCTGGAGATGAGCGATCTCCTCCCCTTGCTGGCGGATCAGGTCGGCAAGGTCGCCCCCTCCGGGAGCTGCGTGGCTCGCCTGAATATCCCCCAACCCCAAATGGGCAGGGTTGGCCAGGATAGTGGCGATTTCCTCTTCGGTGATGTAGAGCCCCCGGAACTCGTCGGCCGCGGCTCGGCCCTCCTGCTGAGCCCAGATGACCCTTTGCCGCAGGAGGAGATCAATCCGGCGCAGTTCTGCCAGGAGATGCTGAAGGCTGGCGGTACAACCCTGACTCATTATCATGATCCCTATTAAGGCGTCTCATCTTTCGCCTCGCTCCCTGAAGTGACTAGAGGGAGCTCTTCCTCTTCGCGGGAGAGAAGGCGATCCACCGGTGCCTTCAAGTGTATCTGGAGGAAATCTAGCATCTTGTTAAAGTCCAGAAACGACGCGCTCTCTCGCGTGCCCACGTGACTGATCTGTCCTCGCATCTTGCCATCATTGTCTGTCCAGATCCTGACCACAAACGAATTGTAGTGGCCCATTATCCCTTCCCCAAAAAGAACTGCCACCTGTTTCTTGGTGCATTGCGCACTATAGCAGGTGGCAGTTAATGGCCGGTTAAGTAACAGTTAGTTTTGGGTTAAACGGTCTTTTGGCGCTAAATCTCCTCTTCCCCTCGTAACTTATGATAGAGTTCTATGGTAGCTGCTTCCGGGGTGATAGCCAGTTCTGTCCGCAAGGTTTTGACGCAAAGATCGTACCAGTGCAAGGCCTGGCTCCGCTGGCCCAGGCGGCTGTAGCAGCGCATCAATTGTCGATAGGCATCCTCTCGGCAGGGATCCTTTGCCAGAATCTTCTGGCTACGGAGGATACAGCTTGTATACTCCTCCATCTCCATAGCGTAGTCGCTCAGCCTACCCAGGATGGTCAGATAGAGATCCTTCAAAGCCTCTCTCCGAATGAGGGTCCACTCCTCATAGGGATCTTCCTCCAGGTAGTCGCCCCGATAGAGGTCCTCGGCCAGAGCGTAGCGCCTCATCGCCTCCGCGCTTTTCCCCTCCATCTCCAGGCGCTGACCCGCCTGGCAGTGGCCCTCGAAGGCCTCGGCATCTACCCAAAGGCGTATCCGGGGGTTGAGGGAGTAGCTCCCATCCTGGTAGAGGATGAAGTCAGCGCTTCTACTATTAGGGGAACCGGTCAAAGCCTGGCGCAGGGCATGTAAGGCCACCTTCAGCCGGTTGTTGGCGGCCTGAGGATCTGAGTCTGGCCAGAGGGTCTCTATCAGCACCTCCCGGGGCAGGGGTCGCCTGTGAGCCACCAGATACTTGAGCAGGGTCTTGGCCTTGCTGTTCTGCCCCAGGTCAATCGGCTTCTCGCCCTGGTACACCAGGAACTTACCCAAGCAGAAGACACGGAGGGTAGTCCACTCCGGGGTCGTATCTTTCTCTCTTTCGGTCTCCGCCAGTGTATGGCCCTCTGTGGTCCCCTGGCGGCAGGGTGCGGACTCGCCAGTTAGTTCCTCGGCCGGAGAAGCCCTGGCCTGGCTCCCTTGCCAGTCCTCCAGCACCGACCGGAGGTGGCGTTCTACTTCTTCTTCGCCTTGCCGGAAGAGGTCTTCCGTCTCGGCCAGCCTCGCCCTCGCCCGTCCATAGTCCCTCTTGAGAAGGTACAACAGGCCGATGGCTGCCCTCAAGGGGCTCTGTGGGGGAAGGATGGTTATTGTGTCCCCCTCTCTTGCCTGTAAACCGCGTAGCATTTCTTCCCAAAGGGCTGCCATCGTGCACCTCCTCGATGGATACAGCGCAACGCTGATCGCGCACGGGCCTTGCCTGCGGTGGCGCGATCACGGTGACGGTGTAGTGCTAGGCTCTCCCTCCCGTTTGGTAATATGGGTCTTTTCGCCCACGATAATCTTCTTAACCTGCCCCGCTTTGATCCATTTGGCCACTCTTGTGGAACAGGTTTTGTGTTGACCCTCGAACCACAGAATGCCTTCACCAAACTACGATTGACTACCCATACAATTATACCAGAAATCATTGGAAAACCGAAAGGATCTAAACCCTTCCAGCGTAACTGGCAAGCTTCGGTCGATGAGGATCACCGGATATTGTCCGTTCTAGTCTTGCACCTGATATATCTTCACCCTGGGATTCTGATAGGCCAGGTCCAGGTACTTGCCCAGGGCAGCGTCGAACTTGGCCAGCCCTTGGGGCGGATAGACCAGCCGCTCCAGTTGGCCCACGTAGATGTAAGAGACGTGGTCCCGGCGTAGCAGCGGGAGGATGGCTTCGAAAAGCGGGTCGCTGTAGATCTTGCGTACCTCCTCCTCCCGCCGGCTCACCATCCAGCCATAGCGCTGCTCGCCCTGGTGCTGCCCCACCAGGGTGGGGAGGCCGGTGTTGGCGGCCACCCGCATGCCCCCGCCGCGATAATAGTCTACGTGGCCTTCCAATACCATCGGCGAGCCCTGGACGTTGTCCTGAAGCCACCGGATGGCCTCGAGATCATAATCTAGCTCGATGGTCGCCGAGCGGTTCTCGACCCCCCAGGTGTACCTCCCGAGGGCCATGTAGGCGGTGCCGTCCAGGGTGCCCAAGGATGGCCTGGCGCCAGGGAAACGCTCGTTCACCCGGGCCATGGTGCCCCAGAGCGG
>DYIS01000208.1 GCA_020723545.1 Ktedonobacter racemifer | reverse complement strand
GGGGAGGCAAGGTCGAAGGCTTCAGCTACGCCCCGGTGCGGGCCTACCTGCCGGTGGGCCTGGTACTCACGGTCATCTTACTTGCCGTTTTCGGTTTTGAGGGGCTCTACCGCCGGCCCCGTGGCGTTTCCTGGTTTAATCAGGTCTACGACCTCTTCAAAGGCACCACTATTGGCATCGCCATCTTAGTCGTGCTCTACTTCGGCCTTCGCCCCTATTATTTCTCCCGCCTGATGTTTGCCTATTCCTGGCTTCTGATCACTGTCTTCCTGGGTTTCTCGCGTTCGGTGGTGGGCTTCGTCCAGGCCCATCTGCGCAAGCGGGGTATAGGGGTGGAGCGTTGCCTGATCGTGGGCGCGGGGAGGGTGGGGCGGACGATTATGCAAAACCTGGTGGCCCAGCCAGAGCTTGGCTACCAGGTGATCGGCTTTCTGGACGACGATCCACAGAAACGGACCGACATCGGCCGGTTCAAGGCCCTGGGCACCACGGCCGAGGTGGCACGCATCCTGGAGACGGAGGAGGTAGACGATGTCATCATCACCCTGCCCTGGATGTCCCACCGTAAGATACTGGCCATAATGGATCAATGCCAGAAGCAAGGGGTTCGCTTTCGCTTCGTGCCCGACCTGCTGCAGATGAGCCTGAGCCAGGTTGACATCGACGAGATCAACGGGATCCCGCTCATCGGCATCCGCGAGGTGTCCATACGTGGCACTAGCCTTCTGGTCAAGCGTGCCATAGACGTCACGGCATCCGCCTTTGGCCTGCTCTTCCTGGCGCCGCTCATACTGCTGGTGGCCATTGCCATCCGGCTGGAGTCGCCGGGCCCGGTTCTCTTCCGCCAGAGGCGCGTGGGCAAGGAAGGCCGGGCATTCACGTGTTACAAGTTTCGGTCCATGTGGCAAGGGGCTGAGGAACAGGCGGAGCAGCTCACCGACTTCAATGAGACCCGGGGGATAACCTTTAAGATGCGCAATGACCCCCGGCTGACACGGGTGGGGAGGCTCATTCGCCGCACCAGCATCGACGAGCTGCCCCAGCTCTACAACATACTGCGCGGGGAGATGAGCCTGGTGGGCCCTAGGCCGCCATTGCCCTCAGAGGTGGAGCGCTACGAGGACTGGCACCGGAAGCGGCTGGAGGTGGCGCCGGGCTTGACCTGCCTGTGGCAGGTCATGGGCCGGAGCCTTTTGCCCTTCGACGAGATGGTGATGCTGGATATATACTACATCGAGAATTGGTCTTTGGGGTTGGACTTCAGGATCCTGTTGCGCACCATCCCCACGGTGATCTTCGGCACCGGCGCGTACTAGCGCTAGATTTTCGATTTGCGACTTTGGATTGAGGGGCAATCGAAAATCGGCAATCTGAAATCGAAAATCGAAGGTGGGATGCTGGAGGGGAAGATGAACAAGAAGACAGTGAGGGACGTCGATGTCCATGCCAGGCGGGTCCTGGTGCGGGTGGACTTTAACGTCCCTCTGGATAAGGCCACCGGCGCCATCGCCGACGACACCCGTATCGTCGCGGCGCTGCCTACGATCAGTTATTTAAGGGCACAAGGTGCCCGGGTGATCCTCTGTTCTCACCTGGGCCGCCCTGATGGCAAGGTGGTGGAGGGGTTACGTTTGGGATCGGTGGGCCAGCGGCTGTCGGAGCTTTTGGGCGTGCCAGTCTTCAAGATGGATGACTGCATCGGCGAGGCGGTGACCAGGGCAGCCTTTTCTCTGGAGAATGGCCAGGTCTTGCTGCTGGAGAACCTGCGCTTCCATCCCGAGGAGGAGGCCAATGACCCGGCCTTCGCCCGGGCCCTGGCTTCCCTGGCGGAAGTGTTCGTTAACGATGCCTTCGGGACGGCACATCGGGCCCATGCTTCCACCGAAGGGGTCACTCACTATCTCCCCTCGGTGGCGGGTTTCTTAATGGAAAAGGAGATCGACTATCTGGGCCGGGCCATGGAGAATCCAGCCAGGCCCTTTGCGGCCATTATCGGCGGAGCCAAGGTGTCGGATAAGATCAAGGTCCTGGACAACCTGGTCTCCAAAGTAAACGTGCTGCTCATCGGTGGGGGCATGGCCAATACCTTCCTGAAGGCTCAGGGATACGAGGTGGGGCAATCGCTGGTGGAGAACGACCGTTTGGAGGTGGCTGTGGCCATACGGTCTAGGGCCCAGGAGCGTGGGATCAAGCTGGGCTTGCCGGTAGATGTGGTGGTGGGAGACCGGTTTGCGGCTGAGGCTGAAAGCAAGGTGGTGTCGGCGGAAGCCGTGCCGGCGGACTGGCGCATCCTGGACATCGGCCCCAAGACCATCGAGCTATTTAGAGGGATGCTGGCCGGCTGCAAGACGGTGGTGTGGAATGGCCCCATGGGCGTCTTCGAATTTCCCCGATTTGCCCAAGGTACCCGGGCGGTGGCTCAGATGCTGGCCGCCAGCGACGCCGTCACCATCATCGGCGGAGGCGACTCGGCAGCCGCAGCGGAGAGCCTGGGTCTGGCGGACCGCATGACCCACATCTCCACTGGCGGGGGAGCTTCCCTGGAGTTCCTGGAGGGAAAGGTCCTGCCGGGGGTTGCAGCCTTGAACGGCAAATAGGCCAGCCTTTGATCAAGTGCGCCGCCCACGGGTGGGGGAAGGGACTCCTTCCCCCATCATTGCGCAAGCGCCATGCCTGGGCCCAGCAACTGACTATCAGGAGAAGAGCAATGCGAGTCCCGATCATCGCCGGCAACTGGAAAATGAATACCAACATCCCGGAGGCCCTGGCCCTGGTGGACGGGATGTTGAGCCCCCTGGATGGCATTAAGGGCGTGGAAAAGGTGCTCTGCCCGCCCTTCGTGTCGCTGCAAGCAGTGGGTGACAAGATCGCTGGCACCTCGGTGCGGCTGGGAGCCCAGAACATGTATTTTCAGGAAAGGGGTGCGTATACCGGGGAGATCTCCCCGGTCATGTTGGCTGGGCTGTGCCACTACGTGATCCTGGGCCACTCTGAGCGGCGCCAGCACTTCGGCGAGACCGATGAGTTGGTGAACAGGAAGGTCCAGGCGGCGGTCAGTCACAAGCTGGTGCCCATAATCTGTGTAGGCGAGTCCCTGGCCCAGAACGAGGAGGGCCTCACCAACTCCGTGGTGCGCCTGCAGGTGAAGGCCGCCCTGCAGGGCCTCTCGCCGGACGACGTCAAGAACGTCGTCTTCGCCTACGAGCCCATCTGGGCCATCGGCACCGGCAAGGCGGCCACCGGCCAGGGGGCCAACGCGGTTATAGGTCTCATCCGGGCCACCGTGGCCGGCCTATATGACCGCCAAACCGCCCAGGGCCTGCGCATCCAATACGGAGGCAGCGTGACGGCGACCAACATCGCGGAGTTCATACGCCAGCCGGAGATCGACGGCGCCCTGGTGGGAGGTGCCAGCCTGAAGGCCGAGGAGTTCCTGCGCATAGTCGAGCAGACAGCTCAGATCAAGGGCGCGGGAACCGTCTCTCGCTAGGCTCGCACTGTCGTTCCACATCACTGGTGGCCCATGTGGAGTTCATAACCGCTCCGGGGTTTACCAACGGCTGCACCCAGGCCCTATGCCTTCCTTGAGCCCTCCGGCGGCCGGCGACCTAGACGTGATGTCCTCGAAGGCCTACGGCCTCCAGGGGCACGATCGCCCCCTCTTGAATCGTGAAGACGCTGGTCTTGGCCAGAAAATCTGCGGGGAAATGGCTGGTATCCGTGGCGGTGATGAGCACCTGATGGCCATTGTCTAAGGCCTCCCGGAGCCAGTGCCGCCGAGGCTCGTCCAGTTCCGAGAGCACATCGTCAAGCAGAAGAAGCGGCTTTCCCTGGGCGACATCCTCCATCAAGCGTAGCTGGGCCAGTCTCAGTGAGAGCGCTACGGTGCGCTGCTGGCCTCGGGAGCCATAGACGTTCATGTCCACGCCGTTGACCCGGAAGATCAGGTCGTCGCGATGGGGCCCCACCAACGACATCCCCAGCAATAGCTCCTTTTTCTGCTGACGCTGGAGCTGGGCCGCGAATGCGCTGGCGATATGCGCCTCAAGCTCAGCTTCGGCGGCAGCCTGGCTGGTTTCCAGGATGGGGAGGCTAAGCTGGCCTCTATTCCACCCCACGCTGGAATCGTACGTCATCCGCAGCCGTTCGGCTTTGCCGGTCAGTTGCCCGTGGATCTCTTGAGCGTACTCGTCCAGGGCACGAACCGTCTTGTCCCGGGCCAAAGCCAGGTAGGCCCCGCTGGCCACCAGTTCGCGGTTCCAGAAGACCAACTGATCCAGGCCGCCTGGCCGGTCGCGCAGGCGACGCAACAGGTGGTTGCGTTGCACCAGGATCTTATTGTACCTCTGTAAGCATCGGCAATAACGACTGTCGATCTGCGACAGGGTAACGTCGAGATACCGGCGGCGGAAGGCCGGGGCTCCATTGACGATCTCCAGATCGGGTGGGCAAAACATGACCGCGTTGACCAGGCCCGGGATTTCCACCGCCCGCTTGGCCATGCCGTTGACCTTGAATCTCTTTTGAACCGAGAGGTCGTGGTTATTGAATTCGCCTGGCCGCTCCCAGTGGGAGGACTCTTCCGGGGCCGCTGTATCCTGGCGTCCCACCAGGACGATCTCGATGTCCAGCACGGAGCCCTCTCGATGCACCCTTCCGGCCACTCTGGCAAAGGGCTGGGTTTCGGCCATAGCCAGCCAATTGATCACCTCTCTCTCTGCTGTGGCGCGGTACGACTTGGCCGTGGCAAGGTAATAGACTGCCTCCAACAGATTGCTCTTCCCCTGGGCATTGCCACCAATGAAGAGGGAGAGGCCCGGTGGCAGGTCCAGTTCCAGACGCACGTAGTTGCGGAAATTGGCCAGGCTGATATGTTGGCAATACATCTCGCATTTACCAAAAGCGGTCAACTGGATAACAGTTGACCGCTTTCTTTACTAGGTTAGGAGTTACGCAGTTGAACCGGTAGAGTAGGGGACTGGTTACGATATGACAAGCGTGTACGGTAGGCTTTG